>USTA01000077.1 GCA_900557475.1 uncultured Clostridium sp.
CCGCATAATGACTAATTTTTACTTTATCTTGCAGATTACAATTTTCTACTGTTAAAATAGCAGTCATAACTTTGGTTGTACTTGCTGGAAATAACCTTTCTTTAGAATTTTTCTCAAATAAAATTTTTCCAAATTTTGCATCAATTAAAATAGCCGCATTAGATTTTACATCTGGTTCATTACTTTCTGCTTCTAATGTATTTAAATCACTGCTAATATTAAAATCAGTAGCATTAACAACTAATGAACTCAATATAGTAATTAACAAAAAACAAAGTAAAAAAATTTTTTTTAATAATTTCATGTTAGCTCCTTAAAAATATACAAAAAATATAATAACAATAATTTGATAATAAATCAAGTATAAAACTTGAAGAAAGGGTAATTTTATGAAGGATTTTATATTAAATTTAACCAAAAAACAAAAGATTATTGCAATAGTAATTCTTATTTTAAGTTCAATAGTATTATTCACAATTATATACAAAAATTTATATGCGGAAGAAGATTTAGAAGAGGAGGTTATTCTTACAAATGAAATAAATATTGTAAAAGAAAATGTTGCAGAAGATAAAAAAGAAGAAAAAGTAATTGTACATGTAGTAGGCGAGGTAAATGAACCAGGTGTAGTGTCACTTATAGAAGGATCAAGGATAATTGACGCAATAAATGCAGCAGGAGGAAAAACAGAAGAAGCAGATTTGTCTAAAATAAATTTGGCGTATATAGTAGAAGATGGCACACAAATATATATACCAAGAATAGGTGAAAATATGAATGAAACAGAGTTTATTTCAGGAGATGCAGGAAAACGGTGTTATATCGGGAAAAAGTTCAGAGGTAGAAGAACAAACAAATGCAAAAGTTAATATTAATACCGCAAGTAAAGAAAAACTAGAAACACTTCCAGGAATAGGAGAAACAACAGCACAAAAAATAATAGATTATAGAGAACAAAATGGAAAGTTTAAAACAGTAGAAGACTTATTAAATGTAACAGGAATAGGAGAAGCTAAATTTAATAATTTAAAAGACAAAATAGTAGTATAAGTTATTAATTTAGCATATTATTGGCATAAATGCCTAAAAAATAAGACGTAAAGAGTAAAAGGTGTTTACATAAGAGATAAAATATGGTATAATAATAGCGAAACTTTTGACAAAAACAGGGTCAATGGACCCACTTTCTGCTATAATAAAAAAGAAAAAACGGAGGAATACAAGATGCAAGATGAAAAAAATGACACCAGCAAGGTATTCTTGGCTGGCCAAATTTTTGGTCAGCTAGTACTAGACCACATAACCGGCGAAAGGCGGTTCTATGGTGGAAAGGTATATGTAAATATTGATGGGAAAGAATGTTTTGTCCCAATCATGGCAACAGAAGAAGTTCTAAAAAAATGTAACCTTTCACCAAGCCTGTTGGGTAATAAATGGGTCAAAATCGAAGGATTTTTAAACTCATTTAAGCCGCAAAATGGACAAACTAAAATCTTTGTCTATGTTTCTCGTATAAGCATTGCGAGAAGTGAAGAAGAAAGATTTTACCAAAATGCGGTATATCTGTCAGGAAAAGTGAAATCCAAACCAATTTCTTGGAAAAATAAATCCAAGAATCGGGAGAAAGCTGAATTTTGGATGGAGGTTCAGCGTTACAATACAATGGTGGACCAGATACCGGTGTATTGTAAGGGGAAAACTGCAAAAAAAGCAACTCACTTTTTCATAAATAAGGAAGTGAGTCTGAAAGGACAGTTAAACACAAGATGTGGAACGTCTTGTGAGCCCAGCTGTGAAGTTTGGGCAAAAGAATTAGAAGTATAAAAATAGCAGAAAGATGGAGGGCTTAGCGAAGATACTGTTTCAGTAGCATCGCTTTAGGCCCTCTCTTTAATTTGTTATAACAGAAATTAAAAATTCTATCCAAATAATATATCTAAAAAATGTTTACTTATAATTATTTTGTTCCATATATTCTTTTTCAATATCATATATACTTTGCTTGTGTATGCTAAAGACAATAGATTTACAAATTACCAAGTAGACATTAATAGTTTATATGATATAAAAGAATATATTCCCGTCGAAGAAGAACTTTCACAGATAGATAAATATCAAGGGTTTTATGTAGGAAGATATGAGACAGGAATGTCCGAAAATATACCAAAGGTATCAGATGTAGATACTGAAGGAGATGTAATAAATATAAATAATAGTGAACTTAAATATAATAATAGAACAATAAAGCCAGTTATTATGCAAGGAAAAGAAGTTTGGAACTTTATAGATAGAGATAATGCAGATAAAATATCAAGAAAAATTGCAAATAACGAAAGTGTAAAAAGTGGACTAATTACAGGAAAACAGTGGGATACAATGTTAGCATGGTTTATAGAAAGTGGAATATATAATAACAGCAGTGAAGCAGACAAATACTATGCGGAAATTGGAAATTTTTATAATTCAGAATATACCATAAATGGCTTGCATGGAATAGAGAAAGATAATATAGTTAGTTGGAATAATGGAGAATATCATAAAGCTACAAAAGAAAAAGCATATTTAGGGTCAGGAGTTCATAATAATAGTAAAGTAAATAATATTTATGATGTATATGGAAACCTTTGGGAGAAAACGACAGAAACAGATAAGGATGGAAAAATGATACAAAGAGGTATAGGTGCAAATGCTGGTTCAAACAAGGCAGCTGGGGTGCATAGGCATGGAGATAAAGATGAAGCGGGAAGTGTCGGAGGATTTAGAATAGTTTTATATGTATTATAAAATTATTTAAAATAATGCAAGTTGAAGAGCAAGTAATTAAGTTGAAAATTACTTGCTCTTCATGATATAATAAAACCACAAATTAGTAAGGTTATAGAAATTAAAACATAAAATTTAGATATAAAGAGAGGAGAAGATTTTGAATAAAGAGAGTTTGCGTTTAACAACAGCACAATTTGCAAAATTACATAATGTAAACAAGCGTACACTTCATTATTATGATAAAATAGGCTTGTTTTCTCCTAATAATAAAGGTGAAAATAATTATCGATATTATGATGCTTTACAAAGTATAAACTTTGAATATATACGTATGTTTAAAGAATTAAACATGACTATAAGTGAAATAAAAGATTATGTAGAAAATCCAAATGAAAAAGAATTTATTAAAATTATAGATGAAAAATCTTGTGAAATAGAAAAGGAAATAAAAAAATTAAATAGAATAAAAAGATTACTTAATGATAAAAAAGAGCAACTGATACTTAGTATGGGAAAAGAAAATATGACAATTCAAGTCATTCAATGTGAACAAGAAGAATTATTAACAGTACCATTTGCATTTAAAGATGAAGATTTGCAAAATCTGTTTTCATATATAAAAGAAAAGTGGGGAATAGAACAATGTAGAGCAGGTGTAGGCAGTTATATTTCTTTAGAGAAAGTTAAAAATAAAAAATTTGAAGAATATGATGGATTATTTACCCCCAGTTTAAACAAAAACGGAAGGACTGTTACAAATTAAAGGAAAATACTTATGTGGATATATAAAAGGAAGTTGGGATAAGTTACCTATGATGTATGAAAAAATGTTAGAATATGCAGAGAAAAATAATCTGCAATTAACAGGAGATGCTTATGAAAAGGGACTAAATGATTTTGCTATTAGTAATGAAGAAGAATATGTTACACAAATTTTAATAAAAATTGAAGAATAATACTTGACTTTACACTTACTAGATACTTTATACTAAAAGTAGAAAAGGAGTGTATTGTATGAAAAAAGAGATATTATTTAGAGAATTTAAAGAGGAAGATTCAAAAGTAATTGAAGAAATTATTATAGAGGCATGGAAATATAATGACCTTTGTTCTTCAAAAATTGCACACAAGATGGCAAAAGTATTTTTAAGCAGTTGTTTAACAAATCAAACTTATACGCAAGTAGCATTATTAAATAATGAGCCAATTGGAGTAATAATGGCAAAAGACACTAAATCACATAAATGTCCTTTAAAATATAAAATAAGACAGGCAAAGGACATAATATCGTTATACTTATCAAAAGAAGGAAGAAAGACATCAAAAATCTTTTCAAATGTAAGTGAAATTGATAAAGAACTTTTAAATGAATGTAAAAAGGAATACGAAGGAGAAGTAGCATTTTTTGCAATATCTAGTAAAGCTCGTGGAAATGGAATTGGGAAGGAAATGTTTGGTGATATGTTAAAATATATGAAATCACAAAACGTTAATAATTTTTACTTATATACTGATACAAGTTGTAACTATGGATTTTATGAACATCAAGGTATGAAGAGGTGCGCTGAAAAATCGCAAAATTTTGTTATCAATGGACAAGATGCAAAAATGACATTTTTTATATATGATTTCTGTATTAACGAAATTATGAAATAATAAAAATTGACAAAATATAAAATCATTAAAATGAATGATGTATGAAAAAATAAAGGGGGAAAATTGATATGGAAAGAAAAGTGATTTTATATATTTCACAGAGTTTAGATGGATTCATTGCAGACAATACAGGTAGAGTAGATTGGATTATTGGCAATAATAAAGAGTATATTAGTGATTATGGATATGAAAGCTTTATAAAAAATATAGATACAGTTATTTTAGGTGCAAATACATATAAACAGATAAAAAATGAATTATCACCAGACAAATGGGTTTATGAAGACTTACAAAGTTATGTTTTTACTAATGAAAAAAGTAAAAATACTGAAAATATAAAATTTGTTAATATGAATATAGAAGAACTAATAGAGAGATTAAAACAAGAAAAAGGAAAAAACATATGGATATGTGGAGGAGCAAATTTGGTAAATCAATGTTTAAAAAATGATTTAATTGATGAATACCAGATTACAACTGTTCCAGTAATTCTAGGTAACGGAATTAGACTGTTTGAGAAAAATGGTAAAAAAATAAAACTAGAATTGAAAGAAATAAAAGAAGAAAATGGATTAGTAATTGGAAGATATACTAAGGAGTAAATTCTGTG
>USTA01000078.1 GCA_900557475.1 uncultured Clostridium sp.
TTTTAAAATTCTTACATCTTCTGTTTCAGGAAGAATTATTGACTTAATTTCTTTTTTTGCTTGCTCTTTAATTTTATTTATAAAATCCATTATCTTAACCTTTCTATATTTTAGTAACTTCTTCATAGTTATGAAAGTTAAGTTCAATGCTATTATATATAAAATATTGGACTTTTACAATATCTAATTTAAAATTTATGATATAATAATCGTATAATTACGAATATGGAAACAGAATCTTATGGAAATTAGGAAAGGATTGAAATCTAAAATGGAATTAAAATATGAAGTAAAGCAAAATACAACTATAAGAAAAGTACTTCAGAATGAATTAAAGCTTTCTTATAGACTTATTAAAAACTTAAAATTAAATAAAAAAATTTTCTTAAATGGTAACAACAATATATATTTAGATGAGCCTGCTTTATCTTCTAGCACAATTAAGATAGATTTAGATACTAATGAGGATAATAACAATATTATTCCAAGTAATATTAAGTTAAATATATTATATGAAGATGAATTATATCTGATCGTTAATAAACCAGCCTTTATGCCTGTTCATCCTTCGATGGAACATTATACAGATAGTCTTTCTAATGGAGTAAAATATTATTTTGATGAAATTAATTTAAAACGTAAAATAAGACCTGTTAATAGGCTTGATAAAAATACATCAGGAATAGTTATTTTTGCTAAAAATGAATTTGCTCATTCTTCTATAAATATTCTGGAAAAGAAATATCTATGTATAGTAGCTGGAAAACTTGAAAGTTCTGGATTAATAGATAAGCCGATTTCTAGAAAAAATGGAAGCATAATAGAAAGGGAAATAAATCCTTTAGGTGATAAATCTTTAACTAAATATAGAGTATTAAAAAATTTTAAAAAAGGACAAGAACTTTCTTTATTAGAGTGTATTTTACTTACCGGCAGAACTCATCAAATTCGAGTTCATATGTCTAGTATAAACCATTCTATTTTAGGAGATGATTTATATGGGGTAAAATCTGATTTAATTAATAGGCAAGCACTTCATGCATATAAAATCAAATTTATACATCCAATATTAAAAAAAGAAATAGAAATTTATGCTCCTATTCCTCAAGATATGCTTAATATATTAAAAGTATAAGTAAACCTATAAGCCGGGTTTTGTCTAGAGTAATCATTTATCTAGAATATATATTACTATATATCTCATGCCACCAATTTAAGGAGATGACGAGCAGTCTTAGCCTCCTAGTCTCGGTGTTGCACCAGATGGGGTTTACACGGCTAGGTGTGTCACCACACCTACGGTGAGCTCTTACCTCGCCTTTTCATCCTTACCTAAATATTAGGCGGTTATTTTCTGTTGCACTTTCCTTAAGGTTTCCCTCACTGGACGTTATCCAGCATCATTGCTCTTTGGTGCCCGGACTTTCCTCACACGCCGTCTTTCGACATTGGCAATGCGCGATTACTTAGTTTACTTATACTTTTTAATTTTACCATATATTATATTAAAAGTCTAGAAATTTTTATTTTTTTCCAAAGTAACTTTTTCATTTATTTTAATAACTTTAAATTTTATAAAGAAATGTTATTTTACATCTTTTAATATTCTTTCGATCTCTAACTTTCTTTTTACTTTTTGTGTTGTAGTTTTTATAAGAGGCTCATCTGTTATAATTAGATGTTTTATATATTTATACTTTGGAAATGTTTTATTTATCTCTTTGATTTTTTCCCATATTAAATTATATATTTCTTCTTCTGTTTTTCCGTCTAAAGCATCTTTATTATATACAACTTTAATTGCAATCTTAACATCATTTTTATCCTCCGCTTCTGGTAAACCAAAAACGATGCATTCTTCTACTTCTTCAAGTCTATTTACTAGTGTTTCTAATTCATCTGGAAAAACTTTTTTTCCATTTTTTAAAACTATTACATCTTTACTTCTACCTGTAATAAATATAAATCCATCTTTATCTATATATCCTAAATCACCTGTATAAAACCATCCGTCTCTTAGAACTTCTTTTGTAGCTTCTTCATTTTCATAATATCCAAGCATTACATTTGGACCTTTTACTCTAATTTCTCCAATTCCATTTTCATCTTTATTGTAAATCTCAAGTTCCACATCTTTCATAGGAACACCTATTGAACCATATCTTTTGGCATTATCATTTTCTGCTGCAATAACAGGAGATGTTTCTGTAAGACCATATCCTTGAACCATTTTTATTCCATAGCTTTCAAATCCTTCTGCTACTCTCTTATCTAAAGGGGCTCCTCCTGAGATTACAAATCTAAGCTCTCCACCTAATGCATCTATTACTTGTTTAAATAATTTTCTTCTAATATCTATATTGAATTTTAGTAAAAACTGACTTACTTTTTTAGCAAACTTAATTAACTTTGTTTTTCCTTGCTTTTCAATTGTTTTTTCTATGCTTTGGTACATTTTATCAACTAATAGTGGAACTCCTACAAATAGAGAAACTTTATATTCATTTAAGTTACTTTGTATATATCTTAATCCATCTGGAAAAACTGTTTTTACACCACATGCAAGCATAACAACCATTGCAGTAGAACCAAATATATGATGATATGGTAAAAATGCAATATTAGTATCTTTAGAAGTTATATCTTCTACCAATTGCATATCATATACATTAACAGCAATTCCATATTGAGATAACATTACAGCTTTAGATTTAGAAGTAGTTCCTGATGTAAATAATAATATACTCATATCCTTATTATTTATCTTGCAATTTGTATATTCTGATTTATCTAAAATTTTTCCTTCGTTTATAAGGTTATTTATACTTTTAAATCCAGATATATTACCCATACAAATATATGTTTCAATTTGAGTTTTATTTCTTTTTATTATTTCCTGTATTTTATCTACATACTTTTCGTCAAATACAATAGCTTTTGCTTTGCTTCTAATTAGAGAGTCTTCTAGTTCTTCTAATTGAAGTTCTTTATCTATTGGAATAGAAATCATATTTCCCATAAGACAACTTAAGTGAGTAAGTGCCCATTCATATCTATTTCTTCCACAAATAGCAATTCTTTGCTCCTTTAACCCTAACTTATATAATGATATACCTAAAGAGTTTATATCCTCTAAAAGCTCTTTATATGTTGTATTTTTATATGTAATCTCTTTACCATTTGTTATTTTGGTAACAAATGCAATGTTATTTGAATAAATTTTAGCAGAATTATATATAATTTCTCTTATATCGTCAAATTTTGTAGCTTCTCTAATATTACTTTTTTTCATTTTAAATTCCTTTCTTATTTCACTAAGATTTTTAGTTATTCATGTATATATGATATAGTAAAAAAATAAGCTGGTCAATAATTTTGACCAGTCCTTCTAATTAATCTGTTTTTGATATATCTTTGTTATTTTATCATCAATTATATTTATTATTTTAGCATACCATTCTAACTTTTTAGAATCTTTAGCAGAAACTTTTGACTTAGGTTTATATTTTACTTTATGTTCCGCTTCTGACCAAAAGTCCATTGCCATTGTTCTTAATTGTATTTCTACTTTTACTGGTATGTATTCTTCCTCATATTTTATAAAATCTTCTAATATAATATGATATCCACTATACCCACTCTTTTTTGGATGCAAAATATAGTCTTTTTCATTTATAATTCTCGTATTTGGAATTTTTCTAATAATTTTAAGTACTTTTTCTATATCACTTTTAAATGTACAAATTATTCTAATTCCTGCAATATCATTTATGTTTTCAATTAAATTTTCGTATGTTAAATTGTACTTTTTCATTTTCATCTTATTTATAATACTAGTTGGTGTTTTGATTCTACTCTTAACATGATTTATGACATCATATTCAAATGTAAGTTTTAAGTAATCTTTTATAATATTTATCTTTTCTAGTATATCCTCATTTGCCAGTTTATATAACGAAATTAACATTTCGAATTCTTTTTTACTCGTATCTAGTGGTACTAATCCTCGTTGCGACAGATTATTTTCCTTAATACTATCTAAATTTTCTGTTTTAATCACCTCATTTCTATAATTAAATATACTCTAAATTTGTTACTATATTGTGTCCTATTTGTAAAGTTTTACACTTAATACTATGCAAGTAGGCTAAATTTATTTCAAATAATTAGCTGAGGACATTATAAAATCTGTGGCTATTCCTAAAATAGCTATTATAATTATTGCATTTTGTACTTTCGAATTTAAATGAAGTCTTATTTTTTCTATTTTACTTTCAATCCATAGATGTATCCATTCTATAAGGAGTATTCCCATTGCTCCCCAGATTACAGAATATGCCAAACTAACTCTTCCTTGTAAATTCAAAAATTCACCTGTGTAATCCCACCACCTAAGACCAAATGCTGCCTCTAAAATAAATGAAACAATATATTCAAATAACGTAAAGGCAAATGCCGCTATAAAAAATTCTTTACTTGGTTTTCCTTTTGCATTTTGCAAGAGTACTATTAACATAACTGCACCAAACCCATATATTGGGCAAAGAGGTCCAAATAAAAATCCTCTATTTACAAAATGTTTGTGTATTATAAATGCATATGTACTTTCTAATATCCATCCTAAAAAGGCATATATTAAAAAATATATAAATAAGTTTCTAACCTTTTCTTTTTTGTTTTTTATTAAAGCTAGTTCGCTCATGTCTTACTCCTTTTATATTATTATTTTGCCCCTTCTTCTTTTTGAAAAACTTCAAGAGCCTCTTTCGTAGTATTTGACTTATCTAATTTTCTCATAATAAAAATTAAAAATCCAACTACTGCAAATGTTGTAATATATGCAAAGACAGCTACTCCTATATTTCCATTTATTAAATTTTCACCAGCAATGCTTGAAGATATAACTGATGGAAATCTTGCAAAAGTCGAAATTAGAATAAATCTAAGTGGCTTTACAGGTAAAAGTCCTGCAATATAGACA
>USTA01000079.1 GCA_900557475.1 uncultured Clostridium sp.
AGGAATGCTTGGCAAAATTGGAAAAGCAGCGCTCGCTGCTTTTTCAGTTAAAGCCGTTGTAGACTTTACCAAAAGTTGTTTAGAGTTAGGTTCAAACCTAGCAGAGGTACAGAATGTTGTAGATGTTACTTTTGGAAATTTAAATAGTGAAGTAGACGAATTTGCAAAGAATGCCATTGACCAATTTGGACTAGGACAAACTGTAACCAAGAAGTATGTTGGTACTTTTGGTGCAATGGCTAAAGCATTTAATTTTAATAATCAGGCTGCACTAGAAATGTCAAAAACTCTTACAGGACTAGTTGGTGATGTAGCTTCTTTCTATAATTTAAGTAGTGATGAAGCCTTTACAAAACTTAAGTCAGTATTTACTGGAGAGACAGAAACTCTAAAAGATTTAGGTATAGTAATGACACAAACTGCACTAGACCAATATGCTATGTCAAATGGTTTCGGAAAAACAACTAGTGCCATGACAGAGCAAGAAAAAACAGCATTAAGATATCAATTTGTTTTGAATAAATTGAGTTTAGCCCAAGGAGATTTTGCAAGAACAAGTGATAGTTGGGCAAATCAAACTAGAGTATTAAGTTTAAGATTTGATGAACTGAAGGCAAGTCTTGGACAGGGGCTTATTAATCTTTTTACACCCGTTGTACAAGGAATTAATTGGATATTATCTAAATTGCAAGTACTCGCAGATGCATTTAAATCCTTTACAGAATTTATTACTGGTAAAAAATCAGATAGTTCTAGCGGAGTTGGAAATATAGCAACAGATTTAGGTGATGTAACAACTAATGCAGATACAGCAGCAAATGCAGTTTCAGGAATAGGTAGTAGTGCAAAAAAAGCAGCAAAAGATATGAAATCTTTAGCCTCTTTTGATACAGCACAAATCTTGCAAAGCAATGACGACAAGTCTCCAGAAAGCGGAGGCTCAAGTGCAGGTTCAGCAGGGCTGGACTTTGGAAATTCATTAGTAGATTCAATTGAAACAAGTACATCAGATATTTCGAGGATCTTTTCAGATGTAGATTTTACACCATTAATAAATTCGTTTAATAGGTTAAAAGAAGCAGCTGAACCGATAATTTCAAATATTGGAGACGGTCTAAAGTGGTTTTATGATAATGTTTTAGTTCCACTATCGAAATGGACTATACAAAACTTGATACCAGCTTTTTTGAATTTGATGGCTGGAGCATTAAAGGTACTAAATCCTTTAATAGAATCATTCGAACCTATATTTCAATGGTTTTGGAACAACTTCTTAGAGCCAATAGCAAAATGGACAGGAGGAGTAATTGTTAGTACATTAAATGGATTAGCTAATATTCTAACAAATATAGGAAACTGGATGTCAGAAAATCAAAGTGTTGTTACAGGTATGGAGATAGCTGTATTAGGTTTCTTTGGAGCATGGAAAGTTGTAGAATTGATGTCATTTATACAACAAGCTGGAGGTGTAATTGCAGCTCTGGGTTTATTAAAAAATGCTATTTTTAGAAATATAGCTGCAAAAATAGCTGATAAAGCAGAAACAGTAGCTTTAACACTAATGTATGCAAAAGATTTTATTGTTAGTATTGCTTCAGGTACGGCAGCATTAGTAAAACAAGCAGCACAATGGGTAGTAAACACTGCAATGAAGGCCGCTGACACAGCAGCTACAATAGCTAGTACAGTAGCAACAACAGCTGCAACAACTGCAACGTGGTTGTTTAATGCAGCATTAACTGTATTGACTTCTCCAATTACTTTAGTTATAGCAGCAATAACAGCATTGATTGCAATAATTGTATTGTTAGTAAAAAATTGGGACACAGTTAAAGAAGCAGGTGCAAAATGTTTGGAATGGATAAAATCTGTATGGAATAATGCTAGTGAGTGGTTTAATAATACAGTAATAGAACCTATAAAGAACTTCTTTTTAAATTTATGGAATAATGTAAAAAATACTGCTTCTAATGCTTGGAATGGAATTAAAAATATTTTTTCAGGAGTAGGTAATTGGTTTACAAATATATTTCAGCAAGCATATAACGGAATTACAAGAGTATTTAGTAATATTGGTAGTTTCTTCTCTAATATTTGGAATAGTATAAAAAATACATTTTCGAATTTAGGAACGAGTATTGGAAATGCAATTTCTGGAGCAGTTAAAAGTGGAATTAATGGAGTTATTTCACTGATAGAGAAAACAATAAATAGTGCAATTAATTTAATAAATGGAGGAATAAGTTTAATAAATTTAATTCCAGGAGTTAATATAGGAAAAATTAAAAACCTATCTTTACCAAGGCTGGCAGAAGGTGGATATGTGAAAGCAAATACACCACAATTAGCAATGATAGGAGATAATAAGCACCATGGCGAAATTGTTGCTCCAGAAGATAAAATATTAAGTTTATATAAACAAGCTAATAAAGAAATGGGTATAGGAAACAATGACAGAGTGATAGAATTATTAAAAATAATTATAGAATTATTAAGAAATATAGACTTTAATCCTGAACTGGTACTTGACGGATATAGATTAAATAAAGTATTAGAAAAAAATAAAAATAAAAACAAATTTGCGAGGAATGGAGGCTAGAAGATGTATGAATCAAGATTAATAGTAAATAATACACACGTACCGGGTATTGTAAAATTAACTCCTGGTCCGGAGCCTCTATGGGGAGCTGGAACAGGAAGAAATTCGTTAGACGGACATTATAGCGGAACTTTTATAGGATATTTTACTACACTAGAAATTGAATTTGGAATAGTTACAGACTCTGAATATAATTTAATAAAGAAATTATTGGAACATCCTTTTTTAGAGAATGTTCAATTTTCTTTAGAAAAAGACATGGAAGGATATAAACAGGGAGATTTATTTACAGAAGATTTTTATAATGGAGTAGCAATAAAGTCTAGTCCTCTTGCTTGTGGTGGATATTGGGAAGGCTTTACAGTTACTTTAACTGCAATAGATAGGAGGCCACAATTAACATGATAAATGTAAGTAATGATTTTAAAACAAGAACCAAAAAAATAAAGCAACAAAGTATAAAACTAGGAATAGTTGATGGTGAATTAACAGTTAAAGAAGTTCATTTTATGACTGTAAAACAATTTAATGCATTACCTGTTTGGATGCTAAGAAAAAGACAAGAGGTAATTGCCAAAGAATTAAAGTATAGTTTTGAAGGAAATTTGTTCAAAACTATAATGAAACAAATTGAGATTACAGTAAAAAATGCAGGAGAACTAAAAGATAAAAATGTAAACTTCCAATATGGATTGTATATAAACAATAATTATGAATATGTAGATTTAGGAGATTATTACATAAAGGATATAGAAGATAATAAAGGTAAATCTGAGCTAGTTGTAACAGGTTATGATAAAATGATTAATTTTATGAAAACCTTTAAACAGTCTGATTTACAACTCACATATCCTTGTACAATGTTGGCATTAATACAAAAAATATGTGAGGTTTGTGGAGTAGAATTATACTCCGCAAACTTTTTTCATGCAAATTTACAAGTGGATGAGGATTATTTTACAGCTCAAGAATTGACATATAGAGATGTATTAGAAAAAGTGGCAGTATCCACAGAAACTACAATTTTTATAAAGGACAATAAATTATATTTACACAGACTGGCAGATGAACCTGTGGAAAAATTGGATGCAAGTTATTTAACAGATTTGACAATTAAAGAAAAATTCGGTCCAGTTAATGCATTAGTTTTAGGACGAGGCAACGTAGAAGATAATGTAGAGTCTAAAGATGATACAAGTATTTCAAAAAACGGTAGATGTGAAATACGATTCGATGAAAACGAATTTGTCGAATACAAAAGAGAACAAGTAGTAGATGAGATGTTTGAACAAATAAAAGGACTAGAGTATTATGCGTTTGAAGGCTCTGATTTAGGTGTTATGTGGCTTGAACCTTGTGATTTGATAGAAGTTGAAGATAATGAAGAAAGTACATATAAAGTTATTTATTTGAAAGCAAACATTACAATAAATACTGGTATAAGTAGTGATATAGAAGCGGACATTCCAGAAGAAACAAATACAGAGTATAAAGTTACCACTAAAGAAGAAAAGAAAACTTTAAAAGTAGAAAGATTAGCTAAAAAGAATGAAGGACTAATAAAAGATGTAATAGAACAGCAAACAGAAACAGGAAATAAGCTAACAAAAGTAGAACAAGATGTTGATGGAATAAAGGAAACTGTAAGTTCAGTAGAAAAAACAGTACAAGAAGCAAATAAAAATGCTAATGAAGCAAAAGAAACTGTAACAATAACTACTGAAAAAGTAACAAAAGTTGAAAAAACAGTAGATGGAATAACGGAAAGTGTAAAAAAGGTTGAGACGAATTTAGGGGAAAATTATAGTACAACAGAAGAAATGAACTCTGCAATCAATCAAAGTGCAGGAAACATAACTAGTTCAGTTACAGAAAAAATTGAAAATGTTCAAGTGGGCGGAACAAACTTGATTCCAAATAGTGCACCATACGATAAATCAAATTATGTAGTTTCAGACATAAACAATATAGAACTTACTTTACAAGACGAAGAAAGCTCTCCATACAAGAAATGTTTGCGAATTAGGACTCTAAAACAATTGGAGGGCACAGCAGGGATATATATTTATATGACTCAAGATAAGTTACAAGCTGGAAAGGAATATTGTTTTAGTCTTTGGCTGAAAGCTACTGCAAATACAACTCTAAGCGTTGGATACAGTTCGGGTGGAAATACTAATTTTAATGTTACTACTAGTTGGAAGAAATTCACACATAAATTTATTGCAGCAGAAACATTACTGTTTTCATTACAAGGTGTGCCGGGAATCTATATTCACAGCCTTCTTGGTTCCAGGAATGATTATTATGGAAAGACAACTTCAGGAATACCGAGAAGGATTAATAGAGAAAA
>USTA01000080.1 GCA_900557475.1 uncultured Clostridium sp.
GATAAATTGCTGTTTTTAATACGGTTAATTTTACTTTGTACATTTCTGCCATGATTTTATACCTCTTTCTTTTTATATTAAGTTTATAGTTTTCATTTAATCCTCTTTTTATTTATGTAAAGTTTTATACATAAATATTAATTTTTGAATCTTTTTCTCTTCTTCTATACAATGTTATTTTTCTTCCCATTACTTGTACAACAACACTATTTGTTTCTTTTCCTAGTATTTCTGCCGCTTCTTTTGCGTCTACTGAACAATTTTCAAGAACTGTTATTTTTATAAGTTCTCTTGCTTCTAAAGCGTCATCTACTTGTTTTATTAAATTTTCTGAAATATTTCCTTTTCCAATTTGAAATATTGGTTCTATATTAGTTGCAATACTTCTTAAATATGCTCTATCTTTACTCTTCATAAAATCCTCCTAATTCCTTCTATTAGACTATTATAAAATATTTTTAAAAAATTGTAAATATTTTTTAAAATTTTACTTGACATTTGTTTCTTTATGTTGTAGAATATATATTGTCGTTAGGAGATGCAGGTGTAGTTCAATGGTAGAATTCCAGCCTTCCAAGCTGGCTATGCGGGTTCGATTCCCGTTACCTGCTCCATTTGAAATCAACTTACGGACTTAAAGGTTCGTAAGTTTTTATTTTATATAAATGATTTTCAAAAAGAGGAAAAAATTATCAAAATAATTTAATCCTCTTTTTGTATATTTTTTGAATATGGGAATAAAATTTATGTCTATCCAGCACTGAATTTGTACTCGCACACAAATTCTACTATGGGAACTCCCATACCCTTTAATGGGAATAATATTATTAATTTGCAAATAATTTCAATTATAAATTGTAATTTGTCGGTAAGATTATTATATTTACATTTGCTATTTTTCCCCTTTCCATTCTTCAAAAAATTCTTCTAAATACCTTTGCATAAATTCGTGTCGTAATTTTGCTATTCGTTTAGCTTCCTCAGTATTCATTAAATCCTTAAGTTTTAATAATTTTTCATAAAAATGATTTATGCTGTGCCTATTTAAGTTATTATAGTCATTTTGATTTCTTATTTCTATAATCCCCACATCTGGATTATATATATTTCTTTTAGTTTTCCCACCATAAGCAAATGTTCTTGCTATTCCTATCGCTCCTATTGCATCTAATCTATCTGAATCTTGCACTATTTTTCCTTCTAACGATAGTTCCTTTTTTTCTTCAATATTAGAAGAATAACCCAAATTCAAACAGCTAGATACTATATTATCAATATCTTTTGTCGATAACTCTTTTGTTAAGTTAAAATTCTTTAACGTTCTCAATATTTCTTTTTCCGGATTTCCGTTAAAAAACTTATGATCATATAAATCGTGCATAAGCGATATTATCTCTACTATATATATTTGAACTTTTTCTTTTTTTGCTATCGTTATGGAAGTATTATATACCCTTTCTATATGCCACCAATCATGTCCTGTTTCTTCTTTCAATGTAACACTTTTAACATAATTCTTTAATTCTTTAATATTTCTATTTATAATATACTCCTTAATGTATTTTATTAAATTTTCCTGAATTATAGGATATGTCCAACTATAACCTTCTAAACTTTCTGTTATTTCGATTTTTTCTATTTCTGAACCACTTGGTATAGATTCGAATTTTTTTATATCAGCATAGTAAAGCATTCCATAACTCTTCTTTTTATTTTCTATATTTGAATATATTCCTATTTTTTCAATATCATATTGAATTGCACCAGTTTTTTCAAATAGTTCTCTTTCTGCTGTTTCTAGAATCGTTTCCCTTTCTTCTCTATGTCCTCCTGGAAATTCAAATGTATTTCTTTCTTTATGTTTGCAAAGAACCCATTCTCCATCATTTGTTCTTGAAATTATTACTGCAAATTTTATTTCTTTGTCTTCTATATTATTCAAAAATTTAATCATATTTATTATCTCCCCTCATATATTTTATATATTATCATATATTTTTCTTACTTTCTACTCCTCTACAAAAAAAGATGAACCTTGCTTTTACACAAAGTCCATCTCTCTTACATTAAAATAGTTAATGTAACATAAAACAGAATCTTTCTGCTTCTTTCTTCATAAAAGCAATCCTTTCTTTGATACTCTCATAAAGAATACTATCATTACTGTCATGAATACTTTCCAAATTTTCCAAGTGGCAAAAATACCTCTCGTTATATTCCTCTATAGCTTTTCTTAAATTTTCTTCTTTTATATCATAATGCCCCAATTTTATAAGTAAGAATAAACATTCCCATTCTTCTTTATTCAATCCTTTATTCATTGATTGTGTTACAATATCATTTGAAGAATTTCTATATGCTACTTTTATATCAGCTATATCAGAATATATTAATTTAACTAAATCCAACGGCAATACTTCAATATCATTTTCTGACAAAACCCCCTCTTTCAAATAGTCTTTAATTACTCTTATTGCATAATACAGCTTAGTTTTATCCTCTTCCAAAAGTAATGCACTTGTATAATTTCTTAGATTTATCACTTTTGAACGAAAAACTGCTTTAGGGTTAATTTCATTTACAATATTTTCACGATAATAGTAACCTTTGTCTAAAAAAGAATACGTAATGATATTACCAAAAGTACCATTAAATACTTTTTGATAGTCATCTGTATATATATTATACAATGAACCATTGTCCTGATTACCCCAAGTTGTTACATTTCCGTTATACTCAATCCAAAAATCTAAGCCTAAGGTTCCATCACAATTTGATACTACTGATGGATTTCCAAACTCACTAATTTGCATATCTTCATCAAAAACTTTTAATGCCTTATCAATACTAGCGTTCATCACATTAAGATCAGGCTTAAAATCAGGAAAAAACAATTTAGCATAGCCAATTTTAATTTCAAATTCTCCTAACTTCATTATAGCTTGCTTTGGCATTACTTTAATTATATTTTCATTATCTGATTTTGATTCCTCATTACTAAAAAGTATCTCACAGTCTTCAATGCTTTTAGCAATATTCTCAATTGTATCATCATCTTTCATTGTATGAATCAACAATTTGAATTTATCTTCCTTTGAATACTGAGTTTTAAAAACTTTAATGATATTGATAATAATATCATTTCCTAAAGATTCTGAATGAAACTTGTCAACACTCAATCTCAAAACGACTGTTACGCCATCTTCTCTGGATTTATAACTATCGTAAAGTTCTTTTATTGTATTTTCTGCACTTTTATAATTACTTGCCCAAATTCCATTTGTAACAATAACAATTCTGTCTGTTTTTGCCTGTCTAATGATAGAATTCACAGCCTTTTTGTGAATCATTGGCTCTCCTCCACCAGACATCATAACATACGAATTATTAGAATCATTTATAAATTTAATTAACCGTTCAACTCCATATTCTGAAAATTGATACTTTTCTTCAATCCCTGAAATCCTGTGCATATTTGATCTGCTAAAACAATGTTCACAATTTGCAGGACAAAGTTTTGTCAACCAAACCGTAATCATCGATTTTCCTTCAAAAACTTTTCTTTTTGCTTCTGGAACACTAATGCTCTTAATTTGCTCTAAGTAAAAATTAGAATTGTTAAATATTCTTTCCATAATAATCTTCCTTTCTGTTTTATGATCTAGTTTAAATAAAACTAGATATATTTCAATGTTCTTAATCAAGTATATTAACATAATATTTTGTTTTTGTCAAATAAAAAACTACCACACATTTTTGTATGGTAGAAAATATTATTTTTTTGATATTAAAGATGCATAAACTAATTGATTTTTGCTATTTCCTGACACCAAACTCGCACATCATCAAATGTTTTAAAGTTTGTATCCATAATTTCTTCAACTGAAAACCACTGAAGTCCATCAGTTTCTTTTTCATTAAGAATCAAAGTTCCATCTGTAGGAACAGCCATATAGACGAAGTCCATATGAACATGATTTGGTTTTACTTCATTTTTCTGTAACGCAAGAGGTTTGATAAAATCTGTCTTTCGAGGATAATTTTCGCCAATTAATTTGACATTAAGTCCTGTTTCCTCAAAAGTTTCTCTAATTGCAGCCTCTTCTGGGTCTTCATTTGCTTCAATGTGTCCTCCCGGCTGAACCCATTTACCAAGCTTCTTGTGATTTACAAGTAAAAATTTTCTGTTTTCTGAATTAAATACATAAACAGATACGCAAAAATGTTTTTCCATATTAAATTCCTCCTAGATTATTTTTCGTATGGGCATAAAATTGAAACCGTATTAAAAAAGATTTTTATCTTTTTTTTGAAACCAACAATATCTCTATTCTTAATTTCATCCAATACATTAATTTCAAAAGAATTTCTCATACATGGTTTGATTGTTCCATCAGCAGATAAAAATACATTATTAGTTGTTGTACAATGAGGAGAAGCTGTTCCTAGTTGTCTTGAAACTGAACATACAATTTTAGCCAAAACGATAATAGATTCACCATCGAAGTAAATTCTCTGTAATAAACCATTTTCGATTAACGTAAAATTATGTTTCTTCAAAATTATTTCGATTTCATCGATTGAAACAAAATTTTCTTCGTCCTCTTTTGAGTTAGGTAATAACTCAATAAATTTAATGGATGCACCTAAATCTTTGGCAAATCTGATAATTTCAAAAATGCTATTCTCAGAAGAATTAACATCTTTAACGATAGTAGAATTAAATCTAATATTCGTTTTAGGATATGTCTTTCTTACTAGATTAAGATTCTCTTTCAAACTATCAAAATTAAATGGTACACCAATAATATTCTGATATTTTGAATTATCAGTAGTATGGACAGAAACAGTTAATTTTTCTAAATAACTGCAAATATCCAAATGTTTGGCTAAAAGTGATCCATTTGTAATTAGAGTTATTTTTG
>USTA01000081.1 GCA_900557475.1 uncultured Clostridium sp.
TTTTCACTTAATTCCTCCACAATAATAGATGGATTATTTTTGTTTCTTGCATCTAAAACAATTGCATTTTTATATGATTTAAACCAGGTTATTTGTCTTTTTGCATATCTTCTAGTTTCTTGTTTTATCTTTTCTATCATCTCATCTCTATTTAAGCTTCCATTTAAGTATTCTACAACTTCTTTATATCCTAAACCTTGCATAGCTGTTGGAAATTCGCTATATTTATCAAGAACATTTTTTACTTCATCTATTAAACCATTGTCTATCATAATGTCTACTCTTTTATTAATTCTTTCATATAAAATTTCTCTATCCATATTTAAGAAAAATATTTTATAATCATATTTAATCCCGTTCTTTCTTGATTCTTCTTCTAATTCTGTTTTGCTTTTTCCTGTTTGATGATAAATTTCAAGTATTCTCAAAATTCTTTTTGAATCATTTGAACTTATTTTTTCTAGTGCTTTAGCATCTATTTTTCTAGCTTCTTCGTATAACTTATCTAATCCTTCTTCTTTTACTCTGTTTTCTAAATATCTTCTATATTCTAAGTCTATTTCAATTTCTGGATAATCTATTCCATATATTAAAGAATTTAGATATAAACCTGTTCCTCCAACTATTATTGGAGTTTTTCCTTCTTTTAATATTTTTTCTATTGCCTCTTCTGCATCTTTTTTATATTCTGCAACACTGTATCTTTTATCAGGACTCACAAAATCTATTAAATGATGTTTTGCTTCTATTTGCTCCTCTTTAGTAGGTTTAGCAGTTCCTATATCCATGTCTTTGTAAATTTGCATTGAGTCACATGAAATAATTTCTCCATTTGTAAGTTTTGCTACCTCTATTCCTAAACTAGTTTTTCCTGATGCAGTTGGTCCACATATTACTATAACTTTTTCCATTAGCTCCTCCTAATTAGTTTTAAAATTTGCTATACCTATTTGAATATCTTTCATATATACATAATCTACAATTAATAAAATTACTGCTAAAACAAGGCATATTATTAATCTTTTTTGAAATTTTTCTTTTTCTAATAGTTTATCTTTTAATTTCATTATCTGAATAATGCTAGGAACTATTCCTAAAATTACATTTACAGGTAGAAATGTAAAGAGTACAACTTGTCTTGATGTATTTGCAATATTGCCATCCATTCCTATTGTACTTAAAGAATATATTACAAACAAAATACTATACATTGCAATTAAACATATTCCAATGATCACCATCTTATTTTTTATTTCTATTCTTCCTAAAATCTTATATAAACAAGCAATTGCTGCTAAATTTAAAATAACTATAAAACTAATTGTAATTATTTCCATGATACTTTATATATAGTAAATATAAACTATATATTTCTCCCTTCTTGATTTTATATTTGTTTATCTTCTTGAAAATTTCTTTTCTATATCGGCTTTTGTCATCTTTATTGCAATTTGCTTACCATTTATACCCACAAATGGTTCTGGATATCTTAGCAATTTACTCATTAATTTTTCTACAACTTCTTTATTTAGATACACTTCTGTTTGCTTTGCTGCTTCTTTTGCAATTGAAACTAAAAACTTTTCTACTATTTCATCCTTAGCAATTCTTGCAACTGTATTTATTTCTTCTAATACATTTAAAAACAATTCCTTTGTATCCATCTCTTGGCAAAACTCTGGAACATTTGTCATTTTTACTGTACTATCTCCAAATTCTTCTGCTAAAAATCCTGCATTTGAAAAAAGTTCTTTATTATCTTTAAAAATTCCCATCTGCCTATTATTTAAGTCTATTACATCTGGCAAAAGCATTAATACTGAATCTTTTTCTCCTGTCAAATAATAATTTCGTTTAATCTTTTCATACATCATTTTTTCTTCTGCTGCTTTTTCATCAATAATGTACATATCACTATTTATCGCCAAAATAATATATGTATTAAATGCAATTCCTATATATCTATAATTTAAGCTACTTACTTCACCATCTTTTTCAAACATAGAAATTTCTTTTCCAGTAATTGCGGTTGTTTGGTATTTTTCTTCTTCCTCTGCTACTTTTTCGTCATATTCTTTTTTTGCTTCTATAATATCTCTTCCAAATAATCTTCTATACATCTCTTCAAAAGACTCTTCTTTTGTAGTTTCATTTATCTCTTTTTCTGCTTTATCATCTATCTTTTCTTCTACTTTTGACTCATCAAAAGATTTATTCTCTGATATTCTTTCATCATTATAACTTGTTTTATTTACTTCTTCTAATAAATTTTTAACAGGTTCTAGTACATTTATTACTTCCATATTAGATGTATTTTCATTCTCTTCTTGTGATTCTTCTATTTTTTTATTATTGATGTCATTTTCTATTTCTATTACATCTTCTGGTATTTGCTCTTCTTCTTTAACGTTTATGTCTTCTTTTTCTATTTCAAAATCTTCTTTTGTATCTGGAACGATTTTACTTTTTTCGCTCTCCTCTATTTTATCTTCAGATAGATTTTGGTCTTCCTCTTTATTTTCGTTATCAAAATCTTTTTCAATATATGCTCTAGTTATATCTGCTAATTTTTCTCCTATTTCTTCTGGTGTCTTTGTTTGTGTAAGTTCGTCTATAAATTTTCTTCTTGTCTCTTCATCCAATGTTGTTACTGTTGTTTTGAAAGTATTAAAATCTGGTATATTTGTTTCCTTTACTTCTTCTTTCTTTTCTTCTTTATCTTCTTTATTTAATGCCCATGGGCTAAGTTTACCTTCTTGTTTAATATTTTTTAACATATCATTTGGAGTTTGCATTCCCAACTCTAAATTGTTATTTATTTGCTCTAACCCTTGTTTTATAGCATTATATATGGCTTTAAAAACTTTTCCTTCTTCTTCAAATCTTACTTCTAGCTTTGCAGGATGTACATTTACATCAACTTTTCTTAAATCTATGTCTAAGTTTAAAACTAAAAATCCTTTTTTTCCAATACCTACAATTCCTTTAAACGCTTGGTCTGCTGCACTAGTTAACGTTTTATCCTTTATGTATCTTTTATTTACAAAAAATAATTGATTTGCCCTAGTTGAACGGGCTATTTCTGGCTTTCCTATAACTCCTGTAACTTGCATATCTTCATATTCATAATCAACATTTATTAAATTCTGAGCAATCTCTTTTCCAAATATATTATAAATTACATCTTCTATTTTTCCTGTTCCAGTTGTTTGAATCACAGTTTTTCCTGTATTGATTAATTTAATTGCAACTTCCGGATTAGCTATTGCAATTCTAGTAATTGCATCTTCTACATATCCAGACTCTGTAAAATCTTTCTTTAAAAATTTATACCTTACAGGAGTATTAAAAAATAATTCTTTTACAGTTATGCTTGTTCCCTTTTTACATCCTTCTTCATGCTTTTCTATTATATTTCCGCCTTCTACTTCTATTTTATATCCAATTTCACTATTTTCTGTTTTAGAAACAAGTTCTACTTTTGCAATAGCAGCAATACTTGCTAACGCTTCTCCTCTAAACCCCATAGATTTTACAGTATCTAGGTCCTTTGCTTTTCTTATTTTACTGGTTGCATGTCTTTCAAATGCAATTTCCATATCATCTGGCATTATTCCACTGCCATCGTCTGTAATTCTTATATAGGAAATTCCTCCATTTTTTATTTCTACAACTATATTTTTTGCTCCTGCATCAATAGAGTTTTCAACAAGTTCTTTTACTGCTGAGGCCGGTCTTTCTATAACTTCTCCTGCTGCAATTTGATTTATGGTTAAATCGTCTAATAATACTATTTTTCCCATTTTTCTACTCCTTATATCACTTTGCTTTTTTGAATTATATCATTTTCAAATATTTTTGTACAGTATTCGTAACCAATTAATTTAATTAAGAATAGTATATACTATACAAAAGAAATTAAATTATTTATAAGGAGGTAAGTCATGAGAGGTTGTAATGGAGAAATGTTATGGTTCATAATATTAATCTTATTGCTTTGTGGTAACTGTGGTGGAAATAACTGCGGATGCGGTAATGACAATGGATGCGGTTGCTAATTTATAATAAGCTAGTGATTATTAAATGAAGGGAGGTTCTATCATGCCAGATAAATGTGGATGCGGATTTGGATTTGGAAATAACAATGACTGCTGTTTCTTAATAATATTCTTAATATTAATATTCTGCTGTTGTGGAAACAATAACAGAGGTTGTTGCTAATCAAAATAATTCATAGAATTTTTTGAAACATAAAAAACCTTGAAACTAGTCATAAGTTCCAAGGTTTTTTATATATTATTAAACGATTTGGCTTTTATATTATCTACCGCCTCCGCCGTCCACCGGCCTCCGGCCTCCGCCGCCTCCGCCGGAGAATCCTCCACCTCCGCCAGAACCTGACGAGAATGAAGAAGACATGGCATTACTTACCGAATTAAAACTTCTTGAGAAGTCCATATTCATTGCTATATATAAGTTTGGATATATTGAATAATCCATCTCTCTATACTCTGGATATACTGTTTTTAATTGTTCTATAACTTTTTCTGAAATTCCAAAAACAGTAGCATATACTAAAAAGCTTTCCCATATTTTTAAATCCGGTACCTCTTTCTCTTTAAGAAGAGAAAAGTCTTTCATATATCTTTCTAAAGCTTCCCATTTATCTTGTTCGTCAATACCTTTTTGAGTATAAACATCTATTTTATTTGAAGCTATATTTGATAATATAAAATCAACTATAATAAGTATAATTAATATAAGTATTACATACCACGGTATTCCTATTGATTTAATACTAGATGTTATTAAATCACTGCTACCTAAAAATATCATTACAAAAGAAATTATAACTGCTCCGAAGTGAGCACCCTGCACTGTGCTTATTTTTAGCCTCTATCC
>USTA01000082.1 GCA_900557475.1 uncultured Clostridium sp.
AGCTGTTGGCACTAATGCTAATATTAACACTAAACTATTTTTAGAATAATTAAAACACTTTTTAGCAATTGTTTTTACTAAATACCAGTTTGAAAATAATAGTGCTAAAACTAATATAATAGTTCCTATTCCATAAAACTCTATACCAAAAACACTTGGCTGAAGCGAGAATAATAATACTGCTGAAAATGTTCCTTGCCAATTATTATAAGTCTCTCCTATTTTTTCAAAAGCACTTTTAAAAACTGCAAATATGTTATGAGTCTCTTCCCAAGCATGATAAGTCGTTATACTATAACTATAATCATCAGCTGCTGGCATACTATACTTTGCCATAATAAATATAGGTATTAATGAAACTATTGTAAGCAGGCAAACTGTAACTGCTGTTATAATGCTTGACTTTCCTTTGACTTTTTCTAAAAATTCTTTCATTTTTGTCTCCTATTAATTTTTGCTTAATTTAAATTCAAGTACATAAAAATGTATTTTCTATTTTAGGTTTTTAGCTACTTTTTCCTTTATTTTTCTATCTACTCCAGCTTTTTTTGCAGCTTTCATAATTCCCGTCTTTTGTAAAAACTTGATAAATCCTCTCCAAGCAGGATTTTTCCATAATTGGTCTTTTAGTCTCTGTGTTTTTTCTTCATAGAAATTTCCATCTACTCCAATACCACCCTTATCAGAAAAATAAGTTCTTTGGTCAAGTTGATTATATAATACTAAATATTGACTATACATCTCTCTATATTTTGGTGAGTCCAATCCAACTTTACTTTTATTGCTTGTTAGTTCTTCTATTTCTTTTGTCATTATTTTTTTCATATTCCCTATTGTAAAGCCATTTAAAATCTTTTTTCTTGCATTTTCTTTCATTTCTTCATAGTCTTTTGAGTCTAAAATCTCATTTAAAGCTTTTGCATATCTATCTATTTCTTCTTCTGAATAGTCTTCTATAAATAAATCTTGTTGCTTTTGAATATTATCTACGATTCTACCACAAGTATTGTCTATTAATTCTTTCTGACCACCTACATTTGCAGAAACAACCGGTCTTTTCATTGCCATTGCTTCATATGTAGTTAGTGTTAATCCTTCGCTTAATGAACAAATTAGTTCTACATCACAAGCTTTGTAAAAAGGTTTTACATCATTTTTACTACCAAAAAAGACTATATTTTTCTGAAGACCTAATTTGCTAGCTTCTTTTTTCATTTGTTGCATATTAGGTCCATTTCCTACAACAAAAAGAACTGTATTTGAGTTTTCTGAACATAATTTCTTTAAAATTTTCAATGCCAAAATAGGTCTTTTTTCAATAGAAATCCTACAACAGTATAATATTTTTCTCATATCTTTATACTTGTCATATACTTCTTTTAGGTCTTCATCATCTTCTATATTTACCTTAGTTTCATCAAACTCAGTTTCATCAACTCCAATATATACAGGTAAAACATTATCTGTGGTTCTCCCCATTTCAGTTTCCATTTCACTTTTTAGATATTTTGTACAAGTATATGTTCTATCTAGTAAAACTGCTATACCTGTTGAGTCTCTAGGATATTCTCCATTTCTCCATCCCCAATTTTCTGCATGTATATAATCTACAAAAGGTACTTCTGGAAAATATGATTTAAGCCAAGGTATTACATAATATCCAAAATAGCTCTGTGATTCAAATACTAAATCTATACTTCTACTTTTCATTATATAGTGTATAAACGCTGGCCAATCTCTTCTATGTAAAAATGATGTTAAATCAAATACTTCACCAAATTTTTCAAATTTTTGTCTCCACACATATTCACATGGTTCTGTTGTAAGAATTGTAATATTGTATTTATTTCTATCTATACTAGATAATAAATCATAATTAAATTTATCTGCTCCACCTAATTTAAACCATGGAAATATAAATAATAGATTTTTCTTATCATCTACATTTACTTTCTCTCTATCCCAATCAAAAACATATGGATATGAATCAAAATCAAAATTAGTTGTCATTGGGTATTGAAGTGCTGTTACATTATGTTTTATTTTTTTTGCTTGTTTTTTTATTTCTTCTTCTGCATGTTTTTGTCTTGATGCATCATTTTTTATTGAAGCCATAGTACCGCCTTCTTTTTTAGAGCGATACCAAAATCCATAAAAATTCATTCTTACAGGGTACAATCCCTTTTCTATCATTCTTAGCCACATATGCCAGTCTTCATGCACATCTTTATCTACTTTTGCATATCCACCAACATCTAAAATCGCTTGCTTTTTTATTAAAGCACAAACGGGTAATAAATTTTCTTTCTTTTCTTCTTCACAATCAAAAAGCTTTTTCCATAAAAATTCTTGTCCGTCAAATGTAACTGTATCCGCATATGCCCATGTTGCATCTGGATTTGTAAGCATAGTAAAATAAGCACACTCTAAATAAGTTTTATCTATTACATCATCAGAGTCTAATATAAATACTAAATCTGCTTTGGCTTTTTTTACAGCATTATCTCTTGCTACTAATCTACCAGCATTTTCTTGATTAATTACATGTATTCTACTATCTAATTTTTCTAGTTTTTCTAGTATTTCCTTAGTTCCTTCTTCTTTTGAGCCATCATTTACTATGTTCCATTCCCAAAAAGGAAATGTTTGGTTCAATATTGAATTTGCTGTTTGCATAATATAGTCTTTACAATTATAATATGCTGTCGCAATACTAATTAATGGCTTTCCACTTGGTTTAGCCGATCTTTCTAATTTTTGTCCTGGTTGTAATTTAAAATCAAAGTCTTCCATTAAAGTTTCCCTTGCAATATAAATTTAGGTTTTTAAAGGATACCCATAAACCATTTCCCCTTTTATATATTAAAGATAAATTTATAACTCTTCTGCGAATTTCTTTTGCAATTTGTTAAATATCAAATATCCTACTATGCAAATTGCTATTCCTATAACAAGAATTATACCTAATGCTTCTATATCTGGCATTTGCTTATAGTAAAAGATATCTCTATATCCTTCAATTATATATGTCATAGGATTGAATTTTAATATCCATTGGAAGTTTGCTGGTATTGCATTTGCCGCATAAACAATTGGTGTTGCATAGAAAAATAATTGTAATAATACTCCCAAGAAATGTTGTAAATCTCTAAAGTATACAGTTACACTAGATACAATAAATGAGATTCCAAGTAACATAATATACTGAACAATAAGCAGTAATGGATAAAATAATGCATATACACTTAATCCCATTCCATATCCAAGTACAAATCCTATAATTATTACTGATGAAATTATAAAATTTACTGCTTCACTAGTTACAAGTGACATTGGCAAAATTTCTCTTGGAAAATACACTTTCTTTAAGATATTTCCATTCTCAATCATAACAAAAGACGCTCTGTTTATTGATATTGAGAAAAAGTTCCATGGAATAAGTCCACATACCATAAAAACAGTATAATTTTCGATTTGATTATTCGTTATTAATGGAAATATTATTGCATACACAACAATTTGCAAAAGTGGATTTACAAAAGACCATAAAACTCCTAAAAATGAGTGTTTATATTTTCCTCCTATATCTTTTTTTACACTTGTTTTTATTAATTCTCTATAATTATATAAATTTTTAAAAATATTCATTATTGGTTCCTTTCCCTGTTTTTAAGTTGTTTCTTTTAGATATTCATCTATTACCTCATCTGTGTTTCCATCCATTTGAATGATTCCCTTATTAAGCCATACTGCCCTATCACAAAGTTCTCTTGCTGAACCTAAGCTATGTGTAACAAAAACCATCGTTTTCCCTGATTTCTTAAGTTCCTTCATTTTAGCTAAACATTTCTCTTGAAAATGTTGGTCACCAACAGATAATATTTCATCAACTAATAAAATGTCTGCATCCACATTTATTGCTACTGAAAACGCCAATCTCATATACATTCCAGATGAATAAGTTCTAACTGGATTATCTATATAACTACCAAGTTCAGAAAATTCTATTATCTGGTCTATTCTATTATCAATTTCTTTTTTTGTAAGTCCAAATATTGAAGCATTGAAATATATGTTTTCTCTTCCTGAAAAGTCTGGATGAAAACCTGCTCCAAGTTCTAAAAGTGATGTTAATTTTCCATATGTGTTAATTTTTCCTTTATTTGGATAAATTATTTTTGTCATAAGCTTTAAAAGGGTAGATTTTCCGCTTCCATTTACCCCTATTAGTGCAACAGCTTCACCGTTTTTTATAGTTAAATTAATATCTTTTAAAACTTCTCTTGTTTCTCTTCTATTCCTTTTCCAGAATAACATTTTTTCTTTAAGGCTATTAGCCTTGTCCAAGTATACATTAAAAGTTTTGTATACATGCTCTACTTCAATCCTATTTTCTACATCTTTTTGCATATTTTTCACCTTTCTATATAATAGTATAAATTACTCAACTTGTCAATTTTTTATTTTTGCTTTTTAAGCCATAGCTTAGTTTTTATCTTCCCTGGAAACCACATAATAGCTACAATAATTTTGTTTAAAACTCCTGGCACATTTATTATTGCGTTTTTTATTTCTGCTAAATTTGCAAAGAGCACATAATGTTTATAAACATACATTCTCTTATTTATGTGAACTCCGCCCCAAATCCATTTCTAATACTTCTTTAAAATATTCATAATATCCTAATGGATTTTCTTTAAAAATTTTATTTATATTCTTTGTATATCCATCCTCTTTGTACTCACCAATGATAATTGGTTCATTAATGCAAATCACATCATATTCCAAATCCATCTTATGATACATTCTTGATTCTGTTATAAACTTTTCGTCAGCTTCTAATTCATGTATATATTTTTTTCTTATATTTGCATCAAATACTAGAATTTTTTCTCCCT
>USTA01000083.1 GCA_900557475.1 uncultured Clostridium sp.
GGGGAGCTGTTGCATATTTAGCATATAGTAAGTATGGAATAGGTGCAATACCACTTGAGATTAATAAAAATTCGGATTATAGAACAGGTGGAAGTAATATAGAAAAGAGTGTGTATTTGTCAAATGCCTCTCAAAGTTCGGCAGGAAATGCAACAGGTGTATATGACTTAAGCGGGGGTGCTTGGGAATATATTGCAGCATATATAGATAATGGATATGAAGGGTTAAAAACAAATGGTGGTGGCAGTGATAAAGATATTTATGGAAGCAGAAATTCAAAATATAAAACTGTTTACGAAAATGATGATATAGATAAAGCACAAAATTACTCTCAAGAATATTCAAATAAACATTATGCATTAACATTAAAAAGAAGAGGGGATGCTATATATGAGAGTTCAAATTCGGGATATGGAAATGATGCGTGGAACTTAAATGCTTCTTTCTTTCCTCAAAATGATATACCATTTTTCATTAGAGGAGGAGATTATAGAGGCGCGAGTGGAATGGGCTTATTTAGCTTTAATGGATATAGTGGAAGCAGTAATAATAGTGAAGGATTTAGAGTTGTTTTAGCATTTTAAAAATATCTACTTACTTAAAGATACTTTTAAGTAAGTAGATGTTTTTTTAAAGCATATAAATTGCAATTGAATATACTAATGCACCTAAAATTGCAGATATCCAAGATAAACTATATCCAATCATAATGTATTGAATAATATAAAGAGTTATTGAACATAAAACAAATGCAATAATTCCTTTTACTAGTTGGTTAGAAAAAATTTTTGTATATGAACTAATTAAAAAGTCAAAAAGTGAAAGAGAAAAGATACCAATAATAACTATGAGAAAATTCGGATTACCAATGTCCGGTGTAAAAAATGCAGTAATTCCTAATACAACTGAAGCTGTTATAATTCTTCCAATTAATTGAATAGATTTATTTTTCGTCATTTGTACCTCCATAAAAGTTAAATTTAGTTAAAGTATTTCCTAAAAATTGATTCTTATTCAAAAAATTAAAAATTCATACATAAAAATATAAAGAATGTAAATAATATAGAAAAATAATAGTAAATGAAAGGTAAGGAAATGGTTATTAATTTTACAAGAGCAATAATTATTTATATAATTGTTTTAATTGTAATGAGATTAATGGGAAAAAGAGAGATAGGACAGCTTCAGCCTTTTGAATTAGTAATTGCAATAATGATAGCGGACTTAGCTTCAATTCCAATGACTGATACAGGTGTGCCAATAATAAATGGAATTGCTCCAATATTAGGATTACTTGCAATGCATTTACTAATTACAGTTTTAAATATAAAATCTGTGAATATAAGAAAATTTACTTGTGGAAAACCTACAATATTAATATATAAAGGTAAGATAGATGAAAATGCTCTAAAGAAGGAGAGATTTACAATTAGTGAGCTTCAAGAAAGACTAAGGTCAAAAGATGTATTTGATTTAGGCGATGTTGATTTTGCCATTTTAGAAACAAGTGGAGAAATATCGGTAATACAGAAACCTAGTAAAAGAAATGCTATTCCTGAGGACTTTAACATAGAGCCAGAATATGAAGGATTAGCATATGACTTGATTGTAGATGGAAAAATTATGTATAAAAATCTTGCTAAAATAGGAAAAAATGAAAAGTGGTTAACTAATCAATTAAAAAATTTAAAATTAGTACCAGAAAAAGTTTTTATTGCAACTATAAATGAAAAAGGAGAGTTTTACTGTCAGGCAAAAGAAAAAGGAGGTGGCAGAAAAAGTTGAAGAAAGAGGCAATTATTACAGTTTTTATCTTAGTTATTATATTTATAGGAGAGTTTATAACTCAAGGATTTACGAGTAAATATTTAGGAGATACAAAAATACAATTAGAAAATATAAAAACAGAAATTTTAAAAGGTCAACTTTCAACAAAAGAATTAATAGAAAAGACAAATAAAATATATGACGATTGGGAATGGAAGAATGAAAATTGTTTATCATATTATTTAGAACATGATGAATTAGAAAAGATAAATACAAAACTTTGCTCTGTAAAGGGATATTTAGAATCAGAGGATAAAGCAGATTGTATGTCAGATTTAGAGGAAGCTATGTATATAATTGAGCATTTGAAAGAAAAAGAGGCATTTAGTTTAAAAAATATCTTTTAAGCTAAAAAATAGGGAATATTGAACCCAAAATTATTATACAAAAAAATTTAATAATTGAGGTTCAACATTCCACACAAATTTTATTTAATAAGATTTGGCGAGCGAACAAAGACGAGGCATGAAAAGTTATTAAAAATGTTGAAAAATATTAATCATGCCTCTTTTGTTCTGTAATATTAAGTCCAAATTCTAACATATCATTTCTTAATTTAGCTTTATTCTTTTCAGAAAGTTCAACTAAAGGAAGCCTTGGAATACCAAATTTATATCCTAATAAGTTCAAAGCATATTTTACTGGTATAGGATTTACTTCACAAAATAAACTACTACACAAATCAAAGGCCTTAAGTTGCTTTTCTAAAGCAAGTTTTATATCTCCCTTTAAATAATCAAAACAAATTTCATGAGTAAATTTAGGAGCAATATTTGAAAGTACAGAAATAACTCCAATTCCACCTAAAGATAATATTGGAACAATTTGATCGTCATTTCCAGAATAGATATTCAAATTATCGCCACATAGTTTTTTTATTTTGGCTACTTGAGAAATATCGCCACTAGCTTCTTTTATTGCTACAATATTAGGTATTTTTGATAACTTAAAACAAGTCTCTGGCAAAATATTAATGCCAGTTCTACTTGGAACATTGTATAAAATAATTGGTAAAGTTGTAGATTCTGCGATTTTGGTATAATGAGCAATTAAGCCTTCTTGAGTAGTTTTGTTATAATAGGGAGTAACAACTAAAGCAGCATCAGCACCACTAGATTCAGCATACTTTGTAAGTTCTATTGCAGAAGTTGTATTATTTGAACCTGTTCCGGCAATTATTGGAACTCTTTTTTGGGCTTTAGAAATTGCAAAAGAGATAGTTTCTTTTCGTTCCTGATCTGTCATAGTAGCAGATTCACCTGTTGTACCACATACAATTAAAGCGTCAACATTATTATTTATTTGATATTCAATAAAATTTGAAAACTCTTTAAAATTAACTCCGTTTTCAGTAAAGGGAGTTGCAAGAGCGGTTCCGCATCCTTTAAAAACAATTGATTTCATAAAAACCTCCAAATCTTTAATAGCATTACTTAAAGATATAATTATATCTAAAAAAATATGCATTAAAAGATTCAAAATAAATATATCATATTATATTTATTTTGACAATTGTGAATAAAAAATTATTAAAAAAATGTCACTTATTAAATTAAAAAAATATCATAAAGATGTAGCAGAAAACGAAGAAAAAAATAAAAAACAAATGGAGAAAGAAAATGGTTTTTAGTAGTTTAGAATTCATATTTATATTTTTGCCGATATTTTTAATAGCATATATAATAGTGCCGCGAAAATACAAAAATGCTATAATTTTATGTGGGAGTATAATTTTTTATATAGTAGGGTCATGGAAAAAGCCACAAAATATTTTCTTACTCTTATTAACAACTATTGTTAATTTTGTTATAGGAAGAAGGCTAGAAAAAAATCATAGTAAAAAATTACTAATTTTAGGAATTGCTTATAATTTATTTTGGCTTATCTTATATAAATATATGGGCTTTTTTATAGGAACATTTTCTGATGTGAATTTAGCTCAACCAATAGGAATTAGTTTTTATACATTTCAATCAATTTCATATTTAATAGATGTGTATTCAAATAAAACAAAGGCAGCAAATAATATTTTTAGATACGGAACATATGTATTTATGTTTCCACAGTTAATATCAGGACCAATTGTAACATATGGTTTTATAAATAAGCAGCTAGAGGAAAATAAAAAGATAAGCTATGAAGCTATTTCAGCAGGATGTAAGGAATTTATTTTAGGACTTGGTTTAAAAGTGCTTTTGGCAAATAGACTAAGTATGCTATGGAACGATATTTTAACTATTGGAATTGACAGTATTTCTACAAAATTGGCATGGCTGGGAATAATAGGATATTCACTTCAAATTTATTTTGATTTTTATGGATATTCACTAATGGCCAAAGGAATTCGGAAGACTAATAGGAGTAAATTTACCTGAAAATTTTAAAACACCATATTTATCATTAAGTATGACCGAATTTTTTAGAAGGTGGCATATGACGCTTGGAAACTGGTTTAAAAATTATGTGTATATACCTCTTGGAGGAAATAGAAAGGGAATGGTAAGAACAATTCTAAATTTAGGAATAGTATGGATACTTACAGCTTTTTGGCATGGTGCAAGCTACAACTACCTGTTATGGGGATTAACAATTTTCTTACTAATAGTAATAGAAAAAGTAATTTTAAAGAAGTTCTTAGATAAGCATAAATTTTGGGGACATATATATATGATAATTCTAATACCACTAACCTGGGCAATATTTGCAATAAATGATTTAGAAACTCTTAAAATCCTATTTGGTAAGTTATTTTCATGTAATAGCGGATTATTAGAAAATGACTACTTAAAATATATAGGAATGTATGGATGGTTTATTTTTGTTGGCATTTTATTTTCTACTAGATTACCAGAGAGAATATTTTTAAGGAAAAAGACGACATATATGCAATTAGTATTACTTATACTAGTGTTTTGGATATCTATTTATTATGTATATGTAGGGTTAAATAATCCATTTTTATATTTTAGCTTTTAGTATAAATTAGAATGTAAAAGATAAGAAAGAAAGGAAAAAGGTATGAAA
>USTA01000084.1 GCA_900557475.1 uncultured Clostridium sp.
CCAGCACAAGCAGGTCTTTGGGGTAAACCTACTTTAATAAACAATGTAGAAACATATGCAAATATATCACAAATAATTTTAAATGGATCTGAGTGGTTTTCTAGTATAGGAACAGAAGGGTCAAAAGGAACAAAGGTATTTGCATTAGGTGGAAATGTAAATAATGTTGGTTTAGTAGAAGTTCCAATGGGAACAACATTAAGAGAAATTGTATTCGAAATAGGAGGAGGAATTCCAAATGGAAGAGAATTTAAAGCTGCTCAAACAGGAGGACCTTCAGGAGGATGTATTCCTAAAGAACATTTAGATACTCCAATAGATTATGAATCACTAAAAGAAATTGGTTCGATGATGGGTTCTGGTGGACTTATTGTAATGGATGATACAAAATGCATGGTATGTCTTGCTAAATTTTATTTGGAATTTACTGTAAGCGAAAGCTGTGGTAAGTGTACGCCATGTAGAATAGGTACAAAAAGAATGCTGGAAATTTTGGAAAAATTAACAACTGGTGAGGGAGACGAAATAGATATATATAAATTAGAAAAACTAGCTGTAAATATAAAAAATTCTAGTATATGTGGACTAGGACAAAGTGCACCAAATCCAGTAATAAGTACACTTAAATATTTTAGAGATGAATTTAGACAGCATGCTATTGAAAAAGAATGTAAGGCTATGGAATGCAAAAAACTTGCAAAAATACAAATAGACGAAGATAAATGTAAGGCTTGTGGAATTTGCCAAAAGAACTGTCCAACTTCGGCAATAGAAGGAGAAGGAAGGGAAAAAAGAATTATAAATCAAGACAAATGTATAAAATGCGGAACTTGTATTAGAATGTGTCCATTTCATGCAATTGGATAATAAAAAATAGGAGAATGATTATGGTAAATTTAAAAATAGATGATAAAAAGGTCTGTGTACCAGAAGGAACTACTATCTTAGAAGCTGCAAGGCAGGCAGGAATAGATATACCAACACTATGCTTTTTAAAAGAAATAAACGAAGTTGGAGATTGCAGAATGTGCATAGTAGAAGTGGAAGGGAGAAAAGGATTTGCAACTTCTTGTATCCAAACAGTTGAAGAAGGAATGGTTGTACATACACATACTCAAAATGTATTAGAAGCAAGACATGTTATACTTGATTTAATAATCTCAAATCATGCCAAAGATTGTTTAACATGTACACGTTCAGGAAACTGTGAACTTCAGGACTTATCAATAAAATTTAATGTACTAAGTAATGAATTTGTTGGAGAAAGAACTAAACATGAAATAGACGATAAGTCTCCTGCAATTGTTAGAGATTTTAACAAATGTATCCTATGTAGAAGATGTGTTGCTACTTGCAAAAATGTTCAAGAGATAGGAGCAATAGATTGTATTAACAGAGGTTTTGACTCTTGTATTTCAACTACATATGATAAAAGTTTGAATGACGTAAACTGCACATTTTGCGGACAATGTATTGAATCATGTCCAACAGGAGCGCTTCATGAAAAAGAGAATATAAATGATGTATGGGCAAAATTAAAAGATCCAGATACATATGTTGTAGTACAAACTGCTCCATCTGTAAGAGTGGCACTTGGTGAAGAATTTGGAATGGAAATAGGCACAAACGTTACAGGAAAGATGGTATCTGCATTAAAAAGTCTTGGCTTTGATAAAGTATTCGATACAAATACAGGAGCAGACTTTACTATAATGGAAGAAGCAACTGAATTAGTAACTAGAATAAAAAATAATGATAATTTACCTATGACAACATCTTGCTGTCCAGCATGGGTTAAATTTGTAGAGATGAATTATCCAGAAAATATTAAACATTTATCTAGTTGCAAATCACCACATCAGATGTTAGGTGCAATTATAAAATCATATTTTGCGGAAAAAAATAAAATAGATAGAAATAAAATTTATGTAGTATCTGTAATGCCATGTATTGCAAAAAAATATGAAAGACAAAGAGAAGAAATGGTTGTAGACGGACTTTATGATGTAGATGCAGTAATAACTACAAGAGAACTTGCAAGAATGATAAAACAAGCAAATATAGATTTTAAGGTGTTAGAAGATAATGAATTTGATAATCCAATGGGCGAGGCAACAGGTGCAGGAGCAATTTTCGGAACAACTGGTGGAGTAATGGAAGCGGCATTAAGAGCAGCTTATGAGATGATAACAGGAGAAGAACTTAAAAAATTGGAATTTGAAGAAGTAAGAGGAGAAAAAGGAATTAAAAAAGCAGAGATTTCACTAGGAGACAAAAAGATTAAAGTTGCAGTAGCACATGGACTTGGAAATGCTAAAAGAGTAATGGAAGATATTAAAAATAAAAAAGCAGACTACCAGTTTGTAGAAGTAATGTCATGCCCAGGAGGATGTATTATGGGTGGAGGTCAGCCTATAAAAAATTCGAAGGTGCGAACGAGTGTGGATGTTAGAAGAAAAAGAGCAGAAGCTATGTATGATATAGATAAAAAAAGCACTATTAGAAAGTCTCAAGATAATCCAATATTAAAATCAATTTATGAAGATTATATTGGAAATGCGGGAGGAGAAATGGCTCACAAACTTTTACACACACATTATGATAAAAAACAAAAATACGATATTTAATATGAAAGGAAGGCTCAATATGGAAAAAGCAAAAGTATATTTTACAAGCAAAGTTACGCCAAAAGATATGATTGAAATATATGAGAAATTAGGTGTAAAATTAACTGGAAAAGTAGCAGTAAAATTGCATTCTGGAGAAAAAGGAAACCAAAATTATTTAAGACCAGAATTTGTAAAAGAGATTGTAAAATATGTGAATGGAACTGTTGTTGAATGTAATACAGCTTATGGTGGAGCTAGAAATACATCAGAAAAGCATAAAGAATTATTAAAAAAACATGGATGGAATAAGTATTTTGATGTAGATTTAATGGATGAAGAAGGGCCAGATAAAGTGTTAAAAATAGAAAATGGAAAAGTACTAAAAGAAAATTATGTAGGAAAAAATATAGATAAATATGATTCAATGCTTGTACTATCGCATTTTAAAGGACATCCAATGGGAGGATATGGTGGAGCATTAAAGCAATTATCAATAGGTATTGCTTCATCAGAAGGAAAAGCATGGATTCATTCAGCAGGACAGAGTAAAGACCAATATACTATATGGGATGATTTACCTGAGCAAGATAAATTTTTAGAAGCAATGGCAGATGCAGCTTTTTCAGTTCATAAACTATTTGAAGGAAAAATTGTATACATAAATGTAATGAAGAACTTATCTGTGGATTGTGATTGTTGTGCAGTGGCAGAGGATCCTTGCATGAAAGATATAGGAATACTTGCAAGCTTAGATCCAATAGCACTAGATAAGGCCTGCATAGATTTAATATATAATTCAAAAGATACAGGAAGAAATCATTTTGTAGAGAGAATAGAAAGACAAAATGGAATTCATACAATAGATTCAGCATTAGAATTGGGATTTGGAACAAAAGATTATGAACTTATAAATATATAATAAAACCCAAGTAAAATATTTGCATGCTATTGGAGTATGAATGAGTAATGTGAAAACTTTGTAAAATTTTGGGATTGTAGTAGAAATACTTAAAGAAATGTGTTATAATATTAGAAATTTGAAATGAAAAATTAAAATATATAATATTATATAGGAGGTAGTTTTTAGGAAAAATACATATTTCTTTAAAGGAGCAAATAATTTTCAGTACATTGGAAAATTAAATACTACAAAGATAGGGGAATATGCAAATAAAATAAGCAATGATATAATAGTTTTGACAAAAGAAAGAAAATTACATATATATAAAGAACATAAAAAAGATTATGATGTAATTATAAATAATTTAAAAAATGGAATTATAAATCCAAATGAGATTTTACAGGATAACAAAAATAAAGATACATTATTCTTTATAAATAAAACAGAAAAAGGTAATCTGAATATTGTTATAAAACTAAATACAACTAACAGTATGGAACATCCTAATAATTCTATAATGACAGCATGGATAATAAGAGATAGGAATTTAAGAAAACTAGAAGAAAAAAACAAAATTATTTACAAAAGTGAATAAAAATGCTATAATAAAAGTACAATAAAAGAGATATTTGAAGTAGAGATAGTGCTTCTACACACCTATATTAATAGGTCAAAAGAAATGTTGGAAAGGGCACACCAACCAAATATCAAGGCAAATGGGAGCTGTGGAAACACAGCTCCTTAAATTGGCAAAAAATTTTCTTAAGATTCAAATTCATTAAAATAGTATAATTATTCAATAAATGAAAACAATAATATAAATTGGTTAAAAGCATTAATAAGGGCAGAAACAAATAGAGAGAATGGCTTAGAATGAAATTGAATAGATTTACAGAATATTGTTTGTATAAATTATTTAAGTGAAATTATAATAGAGGATTATCACTTTATTAAAAGATAAGTATATTTATATCGTTTTTGTGAAAGATATTTTACATGCAAATTGCATTTAATTGTACTTGCAAAAACTTGGCTGTTATGATATTATAATTTAGAAAATCAAAAGAAAAAAGTGAGGAGTCAATTAATTATGGAAAAGCTAAAAAATTTAAAATATGGCAAAGATGGTATTACTCTTATTGCATTGGTAGTAACAATAATGGTATTGCTAATATTGGCTGGAATTTCAATTGGTATGATATTTGGAGAGAATGGATTAATTAGCAGAGCAACAGGCAGTGCAGAAGAATATGAAAAAGCTGAATTGAAAGAGAAAATAGAATTATTATTAAGTGAATATGTTATGGAGAATGTAACTCGTG
>USTA01000085.1 GCA_900557475.1 uncultured Clostridium sp.
ACGAACATTTAACTATATAAATAAACAACTAAAGACAATAGAAGATATATATACAGTATCATCTTTTGCAAAGAAAAAATTAAAAGAGATATATAATGTAGATGCAAAAGTAATACCAAATGCAGTAAACGATAAAGTTTTTTTCTATGAGGAGCATAAAGAAAATAAAAAACCAATTATAACAATAATTGGTTCAGAAGAAATTGAATTTAAAAGAATACAAAATATAATAGATGCAGTAAAAATAATACAAAAAAAATATAATGTCGAATTACAATGGGTAACGCCTACGAAACCAATAAAAAATAAAGACATAGAATGTTTAGTAAATCCACCTCAAATAGAGATAGGAAATCTACTTAGGAAAACTGATATATATGTTTGTGCTTCTATTTATGAATCTTTTTGCTTACCTGTATTAGAAGCAATGACATGTGGAGCAGCAGTAGTTACAACTGATAATGGTGGAAATAGGGACTTCGTTAGAGATAATATAAATGCTTTAGTAGTAGAAAAAGACAATATTAAGGATTTAGTAGAAAAAATAGAAAAAATTTTAAATGATAGGGAACTGAAAAATTCTCTAATAAAGAATGGAGTTGAAGTGTCAAAGCAATATTCGTGGGATAATGTTATGAGTAGAATACAAAATTATTACCAAGAGATTGCTAATTATGTAGTAGAATAGGGGAATAAAAATGTATAGAATAAAAGAATATGAAGATAAATATGATAAAAAAGTAAATAATTTTGTTATTTCTATATTTGTAGATGAATATGGATTTGAAGAATGCAGAAAAGAACTAGAAGAACAATGTTATAGCGATTATATGCAAGATAATGGGAAGCTATGGATTGCTATTAATGAAGAGGAAGATATAATTGGAACAATAGCAATTAAACAATACAACCAAAATGAAGCGGAATTAAAGAGGTTATATGTTAGAAAAGATTATAGAGGCAAAGGACTAGCAAATGAACTATATGAAAATTTTATAGCACAAGCTAAAGAAAATAGCATAAAGAGAATTTTTCTAGGTACATATGATAAACTAGATTCTGCTATAAAATTTTACAAAAAAAGAGGATTTAATCAAATAGAAGAATTAAATGATGAATTAAATGGTGCTAGATATTTTGAATTATATGTGTAATACGGGAATAGATATAATTTAAAATATAATCAATATAGAAACAAGCGAAATAAAGTGCTACCTCAATTTCTAAACAAAAAAGTTTAGCAAGGGGGAGCATTTTATTATACTCTAGAAGTGAAAAAAGAAGAAAAATAAACTACAAACTATTGCTAATATTTATATGGTATGATATATTAATTACTAGGAGGTTCTTATGAAAAAGAAAAACATAATTATAATAGCGGTAGTTGCAATAATTGCATTAGTGATTGTAGCTGGAATAATATTTTTTGTAAATGGAAATAAGGATAGCAAAACAAACCTAAAAATAGAAAGTGCAGAAGATTTAAGTAACTTAGTAAATGAAATATATAAAGGAAAAGAAGAAAGTTTACCTAAGTTAAATACACAAATAGTAGATGTTTCAGATGCAAATGTTGTAAAAAGTGTAACTGGACTAGAAAATGGAGATAAACTTAAATATTTAGTAGTATCTGAACCAATGATGAGTTCACAAGCATATTCTTTAGTTTTAGCACAAGTAAAAGATAAATCAGAAGCAAATAATATTGCAAAAATGATGCTAGATAATATTGACACAAGAAAATGGATTTGTGTTTCAGCAGAAAAAGTTTATGCAACAAATAGTGGAGATGTAGTATGCTTGGTAATGTCTAATGAAGAATGGGCAAAACCAGTATATGAAAGTTTTAAAAGTTTTGCAAAGACGGTAGGTAAAGAATATACAAAAGAAGAAGAAATGCAAGATTTACCAGATGAATTGTTGTATTAAAAAATTAATTACATAGTATAATAAAGAAAACTAAACCTTGCAATTTGCCAAGGTTTAATTCTTTATAAAGCATTTATAAATTAAATCTAAAGAAAGGGGAAGATGGTTAAGGAGTAAGCTTAATCATTAAATAGAATATGGTATTTTCGAGCATAACTTTTTTGTTTTATTTTTTGCCAATAGTTTTAGTAATTTATTATTTAATGCCAAATAAATTAAAAAATTTGGTATTACTAGTGGCATCATTACTGTTTTATTTTTGGGGAGAACCTAAGTATATAGTAGTAATGATATTTTCCATAATTTTAGCATATATATTTGGAAACTTAATTGATAAATATAAAAATTCAAAATATAGAGTAGTATTTCTGATAATTCCAATATTAATAAGTGTAGGGATTTTAATATATTTTAAATATGCAAACTTTATAATAAAAAATATAAATTTATACTTATCACAAGAAATAGACCTTATCAATGTTATACTTCCAATTGGAATTTCATTTTATACATTTCAATTAATAAGCTATATTGTAGATGTATATAGACAAAAAATTAAACCAGACAAAAATCTAGGAAGACTAGCATTATTTTTAGCGTTTTTTCCACAACTAATAGAAGGTCCAATTGGAAGATATGATAGATTAGCTAGTCAATTGTATGAAGCTCATAAAATTACATTTAATAATTTACGTTCAGGATTTTCTTTAATGCTTTGGGGATATTTTAAGAAAATGGTAATTGCAGATAGAGTAGCTATTTTTGTAAATGCCATATTCGGAAATTTTTCAGAATATACAGGTCCAATAGTATTTGTAGCAATATTAGGATATACATTGCAAATTTATGCTGAATTTTCTGGAGGAATAGATATTGTAAGAGGTGTTTCAGAACTGTTTGGAATTAATTTAGAGAAGAATTTTGAAAATCCATTTTTTGCAAAGTCTATTGATGAATTTTGGAGAAGATGGAATATTACACTTGGAACATGGCTTAAAGAATACGTATTTTATCCAGTATCATTATCAAAGTTTTCTATGAAAGTAAATAGTATATCATCAAAAATATTTAAGAAAAGTTATTTAACAAAAATAATTCCAGTTGCAGTTTCATTACTATGTGTTTGGATATGTAATGGACTTTGGCATGGAGCAGGAATAAAATATATTGTTTATGGACTATATTATTACTCAATAATGATGCTAGGAAAAATACTTGCACCATTTGGAGAAAAAATAATAAAAACATTAAAAATAAATACACAAGCATGGAGCTACAAATTATGGCAAATCATAAGAACAGGGCTAATTGTTTGTTTTGGAATGCTAATATTTAGAGCGGAAACTCTAAATGTAGCATGGGAAATGTTTAAATCAATTTTCAAATTAACAGGATTAAATTTATTACTTACAGGACAAGGCTTTTTAATAGGAGGACTTGAAGAAAAAGACTTACTTATATTAGCAATAGGAGTAGTAACAATATTTATAACAAGTCTTCTAAAAGAAAAAGGAATTAAGCTAAGAGAAAAATTATTTGAACAAAATTTAGTATTTAAATGGGGACTATTATACACAATAATACTAGCAATTTTAGTATTTGGAATATATGGGGTAGGATATGATGTACAAAGTTTTATTTATGGACAATTTTAGAATAAATGTTTACAAATGTGAGGTAAAAAATGAAATCTAGTATAATAAAAAATTTTGTAAAAACAGTAACATTTTTAATAATATTATTTTTAATAATTGGCATTTTAAGTAGTATTTTAAATCCAGCAGGTGGTTTTGAAGAATGGTTTGCATCAAAAGGAATAACTGAATTTTACAAACAAAAGGAAAACAGCATAGACATTATTTATATAGGAGATTCTTGTGTATATTCGGCAGTATCGCCTATGGAGATTTATAAAAATATAGGAGTAACAGGGTATTCACTTTCTTCTCCAGGACAAAAAATTTGGTCATCATATTATTTACTTAAAGATGTATTAAAAACTCAAAAGCCTAAAGTAGTGTTTTTAGAAATAGGTGAAGCATTTTCAGCAAGAGAAAATGAAGAAGAGTTAAACAAAAGAAATGTAATTGATGCAATGAAATTTAGCAAAAATAAATTAGAAATGATAAATGACGAAATTTATGGATTCTCAGCTTTTGAAAAATTGGGTTGTGTTTTACCAATATTTAGATATCACTCAAGATGGTCAGATTTAAATGAAAGCGATATTAGAAAATTGAGTGATAATACAATTTACACATATAAGGGATATTTGTTAGATAAAAAGAAAAAAAGTTATACTGGCAAAAAAGAGAATAATAATGATATAAAAATTACAGAAGATTCTACTAAATATATAGATAAAATAGTAGAATTATGTAATGAAAATTCAATAAAAATAGTATTTATGAAAATCCCAGAACCAGTTATTTGGAATGAAAAGAAAAACAGTTTGATTAAGGAAGTTGCAAGTAAAAGGAATATAGAGTTTATAGACTTTAATTATGAAAAAGAATTAAATTTAAATTGGGAAAATGATACTCAAGATAATGGTTATCACCTAAACATTTATGGGGCAGAGAAATTAGGAAAATGTTTAAGCAAATACATAGATAATAAATTTAAATTAAAGAATCATAGGGAAGAAAAAGAATATGCGTCATGGGAGGAATTTTTAAAAATCTATAATGATGCAAAAAGCAAAAACGAAGTTAAAATATAATATAAATAGTGTCACATAAGCTTATCATTTAAATTAAGTTTAAACATAAGCTTTTAATGTGGAAATATATGTGTAAGTAGCAAAATTTATGATATAATGTAAAATATATCAAAGTGAAGAAAAAAAGCTATGTATTTTAAATTAATCTAAATATATAGCTTCTTTTAGCTTGTG
>USTA01000086.1 GCA_900557475.1 uncultured Clostridium sp.
TAATGTTTCAGCTTCTATAATGAAGAAATATCAACAAAAATATAAGGAAATAATAACAAGCAAGAATGTGTATTACTTCAATGCAATAATAAAAGAGCTACAAAAAGATAAAAGTTACGATGTTGTAATAATTGGAGAAGATTTAGAACCAATTTCTACAAACAATTATGAAACAATAGATAAATTCATTTTTGAAAAATTAGATAATATTAGTGATGAAGCATATAAAGCCAGTGGAGAAGATATTCCAATAATATTAATCTGTTCAGATAGAAGAACAAAAGCAGATCAATTACTTATTAAGTTATTTGGAATAGGTATTTATAATGCTTTATTAGGAAATGATAGAAATATTGATGCAGTTTGTGAATTAATAAATAAGCCTAGAAGTAAAAAAGAAGCTAAGTCATATTATAGAATTGAATCAGATGATGTAAATTATAAACCAGAAAGTGAATCAGAAGTCAGCGAAGTAGAAGTTCAAAATATTTTATCACATTATAAGAAAATAGGAAGTAATGAAAAAAAGTGTGTAGAAAGTTTTGATAGTATTGCAATGCAGTATACAGATACACAATTAAGAATAATTGTAAATTATTTACCTATGAATGTAAAAGCAATATTGGAGGCAAATTCAGCTAGATACCAAAAGTTAATGACTGGAGGAACCGTTCTTTCAAATGGAGCATATGCACCATATACACCAAAAAATAATGCACCTAAAAATAAAGATATGGATTTTTTAACTAAAGATTTAGAAAAACCAAAACTAACAAAACCTGTTATTATTCCATCAACAATGGAAATGTCAAATGTAAGAGAAACAAATAATGCAGTGCAAGGAATGAACAATATTGCAAAAATGCCAGAAGAACAAAATGTACAAAATGATTGGCAAAATTTATATGGAATGTCAAATAAAGTGGAGAATCCATATAATGCTAATTATAATATGACAACACAAATGCAGAATATTAATCAGATGCAAAACAATAATTTTGTTACACCCCAAAATGGATTAGAAAATGCTAAATTGAATGAAAAAAATAAGGAAAATACTCAAATTAGAGAATCATATGCACAAATAAATGAAGGAAATAATATTGATAAACAAGAAGATAAAAAGGAAAATTCTAAGAGTTCAGAAGAGATAGAGGTTAAAGTGCCAAAAAAAAGGGGAAGACCTAAAAAAGTAACCACTGAAGGAGAAATAGAAGAAGCAAAACCAGTAGCTAAAAGAGGAAGAGGTAGACCTAAAAAGGTTGTAGAAGAGCAAAATAATGATTTGAATTTATTTGGATTATCTAATGAAATTGAAGAAAAAAAAGATGTAAAAGAAGATATCGAAGTAACAAGTGCTGTTCTTCCAGGCTTTGAAAAAACTGAAGAGGCTAAGGAGCAAAATAATGCTCAAGATAATATAAATTTATTTGCAATTGATAGTCAAGATGAAAAGAAAGAAGAAGCAACAAATTTATTTGGATTAGACAATTTTTCAGGACCAAATGAACAAGTAGATGACAATAATCAAAATGCATATGGAATGGAAAATAATATGGCTCAAAATCCATATGGTGAAGTAAATAATATGGCTCAAAATCCATATGATGGAGTAAATAATATGGCTCAAAATCCGTATGGCGAAATGAATAATATGGTTCAAAATCCATATGATGGAGTAAATAATATAGCTCAAAATCCATATGGTGAAATAAATAATATGGTTCAAAATCCATATGATGGAGTAAATAATATGGTTCAAAATCCATATGATGGAGTAAATAATATGGCTCAAAATCCATATAGTGAAGTAAATACCACAGCTCAGAGTCCATATGCTAGAGAAGAGTTAGTAGAAACTTTAGAACCTGCAATTGAGCCAGGCAATTTTATGGCAAAAAATAGTAAGATTATTTCTTTTGTTGGAACTAGCAAAAATGGAACGTCATTTATTGTAAATAATTTAGCTGTGCTTTTATCACAACGAGGAATAAAAACAGCAATATTAGATTTAACTAAAAATAAAAATTCATATTATATGTTTACAGATAATGACCAAGTATTAATGGGAAAAGCTACAAATAGTATTAAAAAATTAGCAATGGGGCAAGTTGAAGGTGTACCTGTAAATCAAAATTTAACAGTATTTACTTCACTTCCAGGTGATGATATGGAGCTTTCAAATGTAGATATGATTTTAAATACTTTAGATAGTTCATATTCAGCTATATTAATGGATTGCGATTTTAATACTAACATAAATTATTTTATAAAATCTACTGAAATGTATTTAGTTCAAACAATGGATGCACTAACAATACAACCATTAACGCTATTTTTAAGTGAATTAAAGTTAAAAGGTGCACTTGATGAGTCAAAATTAAGAGTAATTGTTAATAAAGAAATTAAATTAAAGCTACTTAATGAAAAAATGATTTTAGGTGGAATGGCAAAATATAATGAGCCTTCAATGACTCTCCAAAGAGATTTATTTAATCCAAATAACATAAAATATGTAAAAGTACCTTTTGAAGAGCAGACATATGCTAGATATATAGAAGCAATTGCCCTATGTCAAATTTCACTAAGTGGATATTCAGAAAAGTTTATGGCTAGTTTGAATGAACTTGCAAATATGGTATTTCCATTAGTTCCAGGAGGACAGAACAGAAATCATACAGATTATTCGCCAAATTATGAAAAAGCAAAAAAAGGCGGATGGTTTGGAAATAAGAATAAAAAACAAGCAAATACCCAATTTTCATCAGGAGTAAATGGAACATTAGATAAAATGAGGTCAAATTATTAAAATAAAAGAGGTGATAACTGTTGATAATAGCAACCATAGTAGTACTAGTAATTATTGTTTTAGCACTTGTTATATATAATTATTCTGTACACAAAAAGATAGAAACGTATAGTAACTTAAATCAAAGAATAACAAGTTTAAATGTACTACAAGAATTCATGAAAACATTAGGAGAAAATTCATCAATTCAGGAAAAATTAGAATCAATAAATGATATATTGATAAGTAAATATTCAATAAAATATTCGACAATAGTAGTATTTGATGGAGCACAATATGTAGTAAAAGCTTCAAATGTTGATAGAAGACATTGGAATACATTAAAAAATCTTCAAAATGATCCTGTATTTGGTGACAGCATAAAAACAGCTACACCTAAATACGTAACAGTGGAAAATGAAAATGAAAAATTGCCATACCAAAAAATGGAGTTCGGAAGAGCAAAATGTGCAATGTTTTTTCCACTCTATGTAGATAATGTGTATATAGGATATTGGATAATAGAAGGAAGTATACCACATGAATTTGACCATATAGATACAACGATTTTAGAAGTTGTGAGAAATAATATTGTTACCATTTTAAAGACTGTTGAAAATCAATCAACTATTGAAAATATAGTAAGAGATGATTTATATTCTGGTTTAAAATCAGAGGAATATTTATATGGAGAAGGAAAAAAGACAATAGACAAATTTACTACATCTGCAATTTGTTTATTTAAAATAACAAACCTTCCAGACATAAATACACAAATAAGTAGAAAAACAGGAGATAATGTAATAACAGAAATTTCAAAATTCATGAAAGCAAATTTAGCTAAAGATTATGTTTTTGTAAGATATATGGGGCCTAAATTTGCAATAGTATTCTCAGGTGCTGATAAAAATGGCGTATACAGTTTCATGGAAGATATGAAAAATAAAATGGAAAAAATAGATATATATGCAGGAGAAGACTATGTACCTGAAGAAGATGAAGATGTAGTTATTGTAAATCCGAAAGTAAGAGTAGTAATATCTACTTATTATAAAGGTACAGCATTAGATGGAGCATTTAAAAAATTAGAAGAATACATAGATTCATCAGATGAAAATACAATAAGTAAAATATAAGTGGATGCAAATATAAGAAAGAGGTGGTTTTATGAATATGGATGAAACAATGAAATTTGATGTAGAAAAAGAGCAAACAGCAAGGGCAAAGGAGATTTTAAAGGAAGTATATAGTGCATTAAAAGAAAAGGGATATAATCCAATAAATCAAATTGTTGGATATATACTTTCAGGAGATCCAACATATATAACAAGCCATAAAGGAGCAAGAAACTTAATAAGACAAATTGAAAGAGATGAGCTATTAGAAAAAATGGTTAAGGAATATATAAACATAGATGAGTAGAATTTTAGGAATAGATTATGGTCTTGCAAGAACTGGACTCGCAATAACAGATGAATTAGGAATAACTGCACAGGGGCTTGAGACCATAACATCAAATGGAAATGATAAAATAATTTTGAAAAGATTGGCAGAAATATTAGAAGCTTATGATATAAATACATTTGTAGTAGGAAATCCATTAAATATGGATGGCTCTAAAAGCAAAAGGTCTGAGGAAACAGAAGTGTTTATTCATAAGCTTAAGTCTCGTTTTAATAAAATAGAAATAATTTTAATAGATGAAAGATTAACTACTGTGGAAGCACATAAAACGATGAATTTTTTAAATATTTCTGGAAAGAAAAAGAAAAATATAGTTGACACAATTGCAGCAGTTTATATTTTGGAGAATTATATAAATTCACAAAAAGCTTGATTTTTAGCCAAAAATGGTGTAAAATATATTATATGTTTATGAATAAAAAATTGTTAGGAGGAAATAATAATGGCAGCGGTATATTCAGCAGGAGATTTTAGAAATGGAACAACATTCGAAATGGATGGAAATGTTTATAGAGTAGTTGAATTTCAACATGTAAAACCAGGAAAGGGCTCAGCTTTTGTAAGAACAAAA
>USTA01000087.1 GCA_900557475.1 uncultured Clostridium sp.
TTCAATATACTACATTTTTTATATGAATTTGTTTCACATCATTGACACATATACATATAAATGGAAATTAATTTGACAATAGGTATTGACAAATTATGGTTACGAATATATAATGGTCATATGTTAAAACGTTTGTTCAAAATTTATTTAAAAATAATATGAAAATAATTAAAATCACAGATTCAAAATATCCACAAAGACTTAAAAATATAAAAAATCCACCTAAAATTCTATATGCATTGGGCGACATAAATCTATTAAATAAAGAAAGTATAGCAATAGTAGGAACTAGAAATTCTACTGCATATGGAAGAGGGGTAGCTCAAAAATTTGCAAAGGAAATATCTGAACAAGGAATATGCGTGGTAAGTGGGCTAGCAGAAGGAATAGATACATTTGCACATGTTGGAGCAAAAGGTGAAATAGGGAAGACAATAGCTGTTATGGGAAATGGACTAAATAGAGTTTATCCGAGTCAAAATAAAAAGCTGTTTCTGGACATTTTAAATGAAGGAGGATGTATTATTTCCGAGTATGAACCAGATGAAGAAGAAAGACCAGAAAATTTTCCGGCTAGAAATAGAATAATAAGTGGAATTTCTATGGGAATATTAGTAATAGAAGCTAGACATAGAAGCGGAAGTTCAATAACAGCAAGGTATGCAAGAGAACAAAATAAAGCAGTATTTTGCATACCAAGGGATATAGACAAAGTCACAGGAAGGCTTACAAATGATTTGATAAAAGAAGGAGCAATACTAGTAACAAGTCCGAGTGAAATAGTTGATTATTATCCTAAAAAACATGTTATTACTGGAATATCAGAAGAATTTAGAGATGTATATAAATATATAGGAGAAGTGCCAATAACTGTTGATGAATTATGCAGATTGACTAATATGTCTGTTGCGGCAATAAATGAAAAATTAATGCTTATGGAACTTGATGGAATAATTAAGAATGTTATAGGAGGATATATTAGGGTTTTAGAAAATCAGCGCACAAAAAATTAAAATTCAGAAAAAAGAGTAATAATAAAAGTATGTCATGAATAATTAAGAATATTATGCAAAAAATAAATACTGAGGTGATGAAATGTTTAAACCAGAATGTATTTATTTAGAAAAGGAAGTGGAAAATTATAAATTAGCTAAGGAATTATTAAGAAAGTATGAAAATATACCAAAGATATTTATAGATAACCATAATAATATCGAAGGAATGCGAAAAAAAGAAAATAAAGAATTTTTAAATATGAAAAGAAACCTAATAATTGGAACAAGAAAAACGCATAAATTTGTAAAAAATAATAAGATTTCGGATTATTTAGTTCCATACACATCATCAGGATGTGTGGCAGCTTGTATGTATTGCTATCTTATGTGCAATTATAACAAATGTTCATACTTAAGATTATTTGTCAATAGAGAAGAAATGTTAGATAAAATTATAAAGGTTGCAAACAAAGCCGAAAGAGAGTTAACATTTGAAATAGGTAGCAATAGTGATCTGATTTTAGAAAATACAATAACTAATAATTTGGTTTGGACAATAGAAAATTTTAAAAATTCTAAAAAGGGGAAACTAACTTTTCCAACAAAGTTTGAAATGGTAAAATCTATTTTAAATTTAGACCACAAAGGAAAAGTTATTGTTAGAATGAGTGTTAATCCAGAAGAAATAATAGAAAAAGTGGAATTTGGTACATCAAGGCTAAAAAATAGAATAAATGCTATAAATATGTTAGCAGAAGCAGGATACAAAACAGGAATTCTTATTGCCCCAGTTATATTTGTGGAAAATTGGAAAAAGTTATATTTAGATTTAATAAAAAAATTAGAAGAACAATTAACGATTATTGCAAAGAAAAATGTATTTTTTGAAATAATATTTATGACATATAGTTTTGTGCATAGGAAAATAAATGAAGAAGCTTTTCCAAAAGCAATAAATTTATATAACCATGAGCAAATGACTGGCAGAGGAAGAGGAAAGTATTGGTATAAAGAAGTTTTAAGAAAAGATGGAGAAAGATTTTTTAGAGAAAATTTAGCAAAATATTTTAAAGAAAATAAAATCATGTATATAGTTTGAAAATGGTGATAGCATTTATAAGATGTTAAACGTTATGTTTATCTAAAACTATTAGGGTTGACAAAGTATTTAATATATTCTAAAATCAAAGCAAAAGGCAAAGTCATAAGCTAAATGCTATACAATTTATGATATAAGCAAACGTAACTTTGACCACTTAAAAGTTAAATGAAAAGAGGAAAAAATATGGATGAAAATATATTAAATACTTTAAAATCTATAAGAAGAGAAACAGAAGAACCAGAGGAAGAAATAGATTATAGCGGTTTTTTTCAAGAAGAAAATAAGAATGAAGAGAGTTTATTTCCCAAGAGATTATCAGATACTACATTAGAAAAAAGATATATAGGATTACTATTAAATGAGATTCAGGCAATTTCGGTATATTATTTTCCATATGATGAATGCTGTTTTATAGATGAAGATATGATGAATATTTATAAAAAAGTTTTGTTTACTGATGGTGAAAAGTTTGCACCAGCAAAGGCGAAGGAAAATTTTAATTTTGCAACAGAATCTACTGAACTTTATACTTTAAAAGAAAATATAAAAGATGAATTTTATGGGTCAAAATATAAATTAGGAGACACATATACAGAGCTTAGAAAATTATTTGTATTGAGAAAAAGCTATTTAGGAATTCCTGTAAAGGAAATCCAACCTAAAATTGTAGAGATTATAGATTATGATTTATACGGAAAAATGACAGTCGATGATGTGAAAGCGACAGTAGAACAAGTAACAGCTACTGAAAAATTTAAAAGAGCTGTACTAAATAAGGATTTAACGGGATTTTTAGTTAAAGGGGATAACGAACTTACAAATGGTTTAGAATTACCATTTCCGATTCTGACAAAAGTTTTTAAAGGAATAAGAAAAGGAGAAACGGCAGCGTTTGCTATGCCATCTAACTCAGGTAAGAGTAGATTTACTATAAATTTGGCAGCATGTATAGCTTTAGTACACAAAAAGAAAGTGCTCATTATTTCTAATGAAATGTCAGAAGAAAAAATGAAACTTTGCTTAATTACAACAATAATTAATAATCCGAGAATTCAGAAAATGCATGGAATAAAAGTAAAAATTTCAGAAAATGAATTGTTAGAATTTAAATTTAGACCAGATGACAGAAGTAAAGTAGAAACAGACGAGAATGGTTATGTGTTAAAGCATGAAAATGAAAGGCAAGAAGATTTTGCAAAAAGGTTAATAGAAGTATCAACGGATTTTAAAAAAGTTGTAGAAATCACAAGCTGGTTTAATGAAGAGGCACCTAATTCAATTTATTTTATTGATATAACAGACCACACAAATGATGAGCTAAAAAAAGTAATAATGAATTATTACTATAAAGAGAAAATAGAATATATTTTCTATGATACATTAAAAACAGATATCGAAAATATTGGAAATGGAGAAGAACTTAAAAAAACGGCAACAATACTTTCAAATTTAGCACAAAACTTTGGAATGTATATAGCATCAAGTCTCCAACTAGTGGAGGGAACAACAGATCCAATTAATTTGAGTGTAAATGATATGGCTGTAAGTAGAACTGTAAAAGAAGTTTTAGATACATTGTGTTTGTTTAAACAGATTCATACAGAAAATTTGGGGAGATATCAATATTCACTAAGTGAGACTGACAAAGAGGTATTTGACATTGAAATACCAGAGGATCCAGATGTTAGATATTATTCTTGCGTTGTAGATAAAAATAGAGCAGGTGCTAAACCAAAATTATTATTTAAGTTGAACTTGGCATATAATAGTTGGGAAGAAGTAGGCTTTTTAAGACTTAAATAAATTTTACATAAATGTTGATTAAAATAACTTTTTGTAATATAATATATAATGTAAAAAAATATAAAAAGAGGGGTCAAACTATGACAAAAAAAATAGGGATAATTTTAGGAATAATATTAACTGTACTACTTATGTGTTCAACTATTAATTATGCAGTTAATGACACAACAGGAATTTATTTAGGGCTAAAAGGCAAAAGTACATCCAGAGAAACAGGAAAATATACATTTAATAATAAGGATGTTTTTAAGATTGTAAAATATAACAATACGAGTGGAACAGCAGAGGTAGGAGACAATACATCAATATATTGTATTAAGGGTGGACCAGGATTTGGTTCAGAATCATATCAGAATACAATAGTTAATTATACACAATATTTTGATGTTAAGGCTCCTAAGAATATAGAAGAACCATATAGAAGCGAGTTACCAACAGACATGAAAAGATATAATGAACTTGTATGGGTACTAGATCATATTTATATTCCAGCAAAAACAGGAGCTTCTTCAGAAGAAATTGCACTTGCAAATGAGTCTAAAGAAAATCTTCTTAATAATGCAGGTGTTGCAAAAGATAGCTTTTTAAGAAATCAAGTTCAATATGGAAAAGAAATAGAAGACATTTTAGAAAGTATTCAACAAATTGCAATATGGTATTTCACAAACCCAGATGGTCCTTATCATAATAATAGTGAAGAAACTGTTGAAATAGCAGTAAATGGAGTGAATTTATCTGATAAATATCATTTGGATTTAGTAGATAATGAAATAGATCAAGTTTATAGTTACTTAGTTAAAGGAGCTATCGAAGCAGTAAAGAATGGATATACTTATGAAAATTCTGGAATAGGTACATCACCAATTAATTTTATAAAAGATTCTGCAACAGTAAATATCAGCGGCTCAGATTATAT
>USTA01000088.1 GCA_900557475.1 uncultured Clostridium sp.
TGTATATATATATATATATCGTAGGTTTTAACCAAATAGATTTATGTAAATATAGCAAAGGAGCTATGTATTTTAGACGTATCTAAAATGCATGGCTTTTTTGTGTTATTCCAAAAATGGAATGGAAATATAACAATAAAAAAGAAGTAAAAACAAAAGAAAGAGAGGGAAAAAATATGTATGAAAATTTAATGAAAAAAGAAGAAAAAGCCATAACACTAATAGCCTTAGCCGTCACAATTATAGTACTATTAATATTAGCAGGAATAAGTATAGGAATGATGATAGGAGAAAACGGAATAATAACACGAGCAATAAAAGCAAAAGAGGTAACTGAGATGGGGGCCGAAAAAGAAAAGATTGATTTTTTAATACAAGAATATGCAATGGAACCAAAAGAAGAAAATAAATTAGGTATAGCATTACATGATAAAACACTAGAAAATAGTGCTATATGGGATATAATAAAAACAGAAGATACAATATATGGTACAGGTTGGAACTATATAGAAAAAGGAACTAATATAAATAATTATGGAATAACAGAATATAATTGGGTAATAGACTATGAACGAGGAAAAGTTGTTAAATTAGAAGATAATAAATATTCAAGAATAAAAAATGGCGAAAATATGGGAACAATAGAAGGGTTAATATTTAATTTAGACCCATCAATAATAGAAGAAACAAATGTAGAAGACTTAAAAAATGGGAATTATGAAGTATTATGGAAAAATACTGAATTACTTAATTTTGATTGGAACGAAGAAAGTGGATTAACCTCAAAAGCATTTAAGTTTGATGAAGTAAATGATTATATAAAAGTGAAATATGATAAGCAAGAAGAAAAGGAAACATTAGCTAATAATGGATTTACTTTTGAATTTTATGGCACAATAGAAAATGGGATGTCATATGATATAAATGGAAATATGAGTAAATCTTCATATGCAGGAATGTTTTGCTATTGGAATGGCAATGAAAAAGGGACGGCAGATTTTAGATTTGGAAAACATTCAAGGTATATAAAATGGAATGCAGGAAGGAGAAAAGAATTATCAGATTTTTCGGAGGTTGGTTATAACTGGAATATAGTTTACCCTATAAATGATTATAAGGCTGGTGATGATATATATATTACAATCACACTGGATACATCAAAAAGTTATATTAAAGATGGTGTAGAATATTATAAACAAATAATGTATTTGGATGGTAGAAAACTGTATGAAGGAGGATATAATAAAGCAAATTGGGATGCATTTGTAAGTGATAATTTAAATGATTTAAATACATTTTGTATAGGAAGATCCCCAATGACAAATCTGGGAGAGTGGCATTATGCCAAATTAAATGCATATGCACTACGATTATATAATCATGCACTAACAACTGAAGAAACAGAGGAAAACTATAAAAAAACTAAAGAATATTATGAATTAATAAAATAGGAATCGTTTTGGACTAACAATCTAAAACGATTTTTTTATAAATAAAATATTTTTATATTATTAATTTTTATATTAACAAGTTATAGGAAAGAATTAGATATCTAAAAAAGCTAGAAAATCTATGAAGAAAGAAAAAATGCAAAAATTTATGTATGATGTAAATACTTCATTTTTGTAGCCATTCCACCTCTTATATGTCTTTCAGCTTTATTTTCATCAAGAATTTTTCTAACCTCAAAAGCAAGAGAAGGACTTATCTCAAGAAGCCTTTCAGAAACATCTTTATGTACAGTACTTTTACTTATACCAAATTTTTTAGCAGCTCCTCTTACAGTATCTTTAGACTCTATTATATATTGTGCTAAATGTATTGCACGCTCTTCTATTGAAACACCCTTCATATTTTTTAGCTCCTTTTATTGTTAAATGTTTGATTAATTCTATTCCATAAATAGCAAATATATGATATAATTAGCAAAAATAAAGAAAAAGACGGATATATAAGAGGAAAGTATGAGAATTAGATTTAAACCATGGGCAAGAGAAGAATTAGAAACGAGCCCATTTTATATAAATGAGCCAAAAGAATATAAAAATAGATGGAAAGAGGCATTTGAGAATTTAAAACCAATTCAATTAGAATTAGGATGTGGTAAAGGTAACTTTATAGCAAAATTATCTAAGCAAAATCCAGATATTAATTTTGTAGCAATTGATTTAATAGATAGTATGTTAGGTCTAGCTAAAAGAAATGTAGAAGTAACATATGGAATAAGAAAAACAACGGCAAAAGAGATAGTAGAAGATGAAATAGAAAAACAGAAACAAATTAAAAATCTAAAATTAACTCGTTATGATATATCATTAATTTCAGAGATTTTTGGAAGAGAAGATAAAATAGACAGAATATACATAAACTTTTGCAATCCTTGGCCAAAAGGAAAACATCATAAAAAAAGATTAACACATGCTAGACAACTAAATCAGTATAAAACATTCTTAAAAGAAGGAGGAAAAATTTATTTTAAAACAGACGATGATAGTTTATTTAATCAATCATTAGAATCTTTTAAAGAGGCAGGATACACAATTGAAAAAAAGACGTATGATTTAGAAAAAGAAGAAAACTTTTGGAATGATATAGAGAATATTGAAACAGAGCATGAAAAAATGTTCAAAGCAGAGGGGATAAAAATAAAAGCACTTATTGCAGTTGTTTAAAATAAAATGGATTTAAGAAGTATATTTTATATTCTTAAATCCAATATTTTTTCTATATTAATTAAAAGCATAAATTTATAGATTATACATATTTTCTTTTTTTATCCAAACAGAAACACTACCACCATTTACGTAAAATATACCATTACCTTCATTATCCACATAAACAGTTTCTTTTATATTTCCAGTACAATCATATAAAATACTATTTGCTAAATTTTTGCCAACATTCATACATTTACAGCCACCAGGACCATCACTTACTAAAACAGCGAGTCCAGAATCTTGATGATAATAATCACCGCTTTCTAATCCAGCCAATAACATTTTCATTATCTAAATAATCTACTTCTTCACCATATGCTAAATATTTTCTAACTAATAAAAGTACATCCAAAAAGTCTTTCATATCAGGAATATTTTTATAAGGTATTCCATAATAATCACCATAAAAAATACAAGGAATTCCTTTTTCACGAAGCATAATCATTGAATATGCAATAGGCCTAAACCAGTCCTTTACCCAAGACTCTAAGCTTTGACCAGGTTCTGTATCATGATTATCAACAAATGTAACCGCTTTAGAAGGCCTTTTATCAACTAAAGTATCTTCAAAGATATTTCGCATATCATAATGACCAAAACTCTCAGAAGCTATTTTGAAATGATCATGCAACGGAACATCGAATAATGTATCAATTTCAGGGTTTTCAGTTAAGTAATTAATTAAAGAGTTTACATTACAACTAAAATATTCTCCAACAGTAAATAACTCTTTTTCAGATATTTGTTTTAAATCATGAAGCCATCTTTTGTAAAAAGAAGAACGAATATGTTTTATTGCATCAAGTCTAAAGCCATCTACATTGGTTTTGGCTAAAAACCATTTTCCCCAAGTAAATAAATCATTAACAACATCTAAATTATTAAAATCTACGTCACATCCCATTAGATAATCATAATTTCCAAGTTCTAAATCAACATCAGGGCTCCAATGTTTGCCATAAAATTTAAAGATTGCATTTTCTTTAGATTTATCATCATAATCAATACCATTAAAATGAGACCAATCTAAATTAAAATTAGAGTACTTATTATTTCTACCTTCAAAATTAAATTTAGTCCATGCAGAAATAGTTTGGTAATTACCAAGAACTTCATTTCTATTTTGTGGATTTACTTTGTAAGCAATAATATCTTCTTTTTCATCTGCTCCAAATCTATGATTTAATACTATATCTGCTAAAACCTTTATACCAGACTTTTGCAAAGCTTTTATGGCATCCAAATATTCAGCTTTGGTTCCGTATTTTGTACGAATAGAACCTTTTTGATTAAATTCACCTAAGTCATATAAATCATAAATGCCATATCCTGTATCATTTATTCCACCAGCGGCCTTAAATGCAGGAGGTAGCCAGATAGAGCTTATTCCTAATTTTTTCAATCTAGGACCTTCTAATGCAAGTTTTTTCCATAGCATACAATCATTAGGCAAATACCATTCAAAATATTGTATCATTGTATCATTTGTTTCTTTCATTTAATTCCTCCAAAAATATTATAACATTAATTTTATAAAATAGGTGTAAATTTAGTAAAAAATATTGTATAATGTTTATATAAAAAAATTAGGAGGCAAAATGGACAAGATTAACGAAATTTTAACATGGATGCAGAATATAGAATTAAATCAAATTATAGATGTAATTGTAGCAATAGTTGGAATTATTTTAGCTGTTATTTTAAGTCCACTTATAAGTTATTGGATTTCAAAAATATTTCATATGAAATACAAAAGGAAAGAAATAAAGCAAACAGCAACATATACGACTGTTAGAAATTTTATATTTGTATTTGGAGTGTATGGGTCATTAAGTTTATTAGATTTAAATTCTGAACTAAGAGGATTACTAGATAAGACATTTAGAATTGCAATGATATGGACTGTTGCAAAAGCAGTAGCAGATGGATTTAGCAAAGGAAAAGCTATTGCTTCTAAATTTAGAAATAAAGTAGAAAATGACCCAATGATAAATTTAATAGATAAATTTGTTAAGTTTATTTTGTACATTTTAGCTGCATATTTAACACTTCAAGAATTTGGATTTGACCT
>USTA01000089.1 GCA_900557475.1 uncultured Clostridium sp.
TCATAATAAAATCCAGTATATTTTCCCGCCATTTGGAAATACTTATTTTAACGTTGTTATGCAAGGAGGTCTTTTCTTTGATTAATAGAGTGGAAATTTGCGGAGTTAATACTGCCAAATTGCCTGTTTTGTCAAATGAAGAAAAATTAGAATTATTAAACAAAATTAAAAATGGAGATATGCAAGCTAGGCAAGATTTTATAAATGGAAATTTAAAATTGGTCTTAAGTATTGTAAAAAATTTTAGAGGTAGATGTGATAATATCGATGACTTATTTCAAGTAGGTTGCATTGGGCTTATTAAAGCATTGGATAATTTCGATATGTCTCAAAATGTTCAGTTTTCGACATATGCGGTTCCTATGATAATAGGTGAAGTTAGGAGATATCTTAGAGATAACAATCCAATTAGGGTTAGTCGCTCAGTTAGGGACTTGGCATATAAAGCCTTAATGATAAAAGATAGATATAGCAAAGAACTTCAAAAAGAAGCAACTGTTGAGCAAATTGCTAAAGAACTTAATGTTGATAAGGAAGAAGTTGTCTTTAGTCTTGATGCTATTCAAGATCCTGTGTCACTTCAAGATTCTGTATATGGAGATAGTACAGACAATTTATATATTATGGATCAAATAAGTGACAAGAAAAATACTGATGAAAGATGGACAGAAAATATTACTATTTCTGAAGCACTAAAAAGACTATCGGACAAAGAAAAAATGATTATAAATAAACGTTTTTTTGAATGTAAAACACAAATGGAAGTTGCTGAAGAAATTGGTATTTCTCAGGCTCAAGTGTCTAGATTAGAAAAATATGCAATTAGCCACATAAAAAGACTATATAAATAATATAATTATAATAAATATTGTTTTGGAGGTTATCATGGGGCAAAAAGGAATGGATTTTAGACATAAAGAAGTAATTAATATAAAAAACGGAAAGAAGCTTGGCTATGTGCAAGATGTTTGTGCCGATTTACAAAATGGACATATTACTTCGATTATTGTTCCCGGAACATCAAAACCATTTACCTTTCTTACTGGCACAAATGATATAGTCATTACGTGGGATAAAATAAAATGCATTGGAGATAATGTTATACTTGTAGAAATAGACCAATGATAAAATAATAGGTGCAAAATCAAGTGGATTTTTCATTCCACTTGATTTTATCTTTTAGCCTGTTTTACTCAAAATTTCTTTTTTCATTTTGTTTATTATTTTCTTTTCTAACCTTGATATATAACTCTGAGATATTCCTAACATATCTGCTACTTCTTTTTGTGTTTTTTCATAACCAGTTTTAAATCCAAATCTAAGTTCCATTATATTTTTCTCTCTACTACTTAGCTTTGAAATTGAGTATTTAAGTAGTGTTTTATCGACTTCATCTTCAATTCCTCTTGAAGTTACATCTTCATCTGTTCCTAATATGTCTGATAATAATAATTCATTTCCATCTCCATCTTGATTTAAAGGCTCATCAATAGATATTTCTGTTTTTATTTTATTACTTCTTCTTAAATACATTAATATTTCATTTTCAATACATCTTGAAGCATATGTGGCAAGTTTTATATTCTTTTCTGTATTAAATGTATTTATCGATTTCATTAATCCTATTGTACCAATTGATATCAAATCTTCTATTCCAATCCCTGTATTTTCAAACTTCTTTGCTATATATACCACAAGTCTTAAATTATGTTCTACTAATAATTTTTTCGCTTCTTCATCACCATTTGCTAGTTTTTTTATTGCCATCGCTTCTTCTTCTGCTTCCAGTGGTGCGGGAAGGTTTTCACTCCCACCTATGTAAAAAATATTTTCTATATCTTCATCTTTTTTCATACATTTTTCGTACATTTTGCTTAGTAGTTCTAACATTTGTATTTTCATTTTCTCCCTCTCCTTCTAATAATTCCAGTCCAATTAATGCTTCATAATCTTTACTGATTTTTTTATCGTAAAGACCTAATACTACATTTTCAATTGTTTTTTCTGTATTATTAAATTTTATAGTCACAAAGTCTGGCTTTATACCAACTAATATGCCATTTTGCTTTCCTATTGAACTAAATGGAATTATTCTAAATTTTAAATTATTTCTTTTTCTTTCATCTCTTTCTATATCACCACCTTCCATAAACCTTTTTAGGTCAATATCTATTATCTTTTTTAATTTTAAACTTTCTACTACAATTACTGGTATATTTGTAATTGGTTCTTTTAACATATTTCCAGAATCCACATATGCCTTTAACTCTGTTTTTATTTTATTTATGCTTATTTCTAGTTTTCCGATCATATCTTTTTTTCTAACCTGTCTTTTATTTATGTTAAATGCAATTTGAATTATAAAAAAACCTATAATTCCTCCTATTAAGGTTACTTTCATAGGATATGTTCCAACTAATACTCCGTTTTCTACTAATATGCTTTCAGGACTTATCAAATAAAGTAGGGCCAGTGCACAGCCTCCCATAACAAACGATGTTAAATAAAATAAAAGTAATGTCTTTAATACTTTTTTTATTTTTAATTCATTAAATGCTATATAGCACATCACTATTGATAAAAGTATTTTCATAAAAAAATTCGAATATATTGGTATTATATTTAGGTATGTGACTATTGCATATATTCCACCTAAAGTGCTTGATATTATTAATCTTATTTGTTTCATTTGTATTTTTTGTATAAATCCTGTGGCAAATAGAATTATGTAATTCATTAATATGTTTTCTATAAAAACTATATCTAAGTAAATTGTCATGTATTTACCTCACGTGACATATTCTAGTACTATTTATATGCAAAAGCTGTCATATTTATGGACAAATATAAAAAAATAATGCGACATATTTCGCATTATTTTTTTATTCTTAGTTATATTAATATAATTCTATGTTTTTTATTGAACATACAGCCTGTCTATTTCCTGAATTCTCATTGGCTCCTGAATTGAATGATTCTACTTTAAATGTTAATCTAAATTTGCTAGGGATATTACTAAATATTACTGAATTTGTCGCGTTTTGATACTTTACCTCTTTAGATTCTATGGTTGCCCCTTCTTCATTTAGTAAGTTTATTGTACTAATCGCTGCTTCTGAATTATTTGAAATAGTTAATTTTAAATTTGAAAAGCCATTGCTCTCGAAAACAGATTCAAAAGCATATGATACTGTCGCATATGAATACCACCAACCATGATTTATATATAATCCTATTCCACCTCCTCCATATGAAATACCAGAACCTGTATAATTATTTTTATTTTCTGCCACACCTGTTACCTTTGCATTTAAAAGTCCTCCTTTAAATATATAATAATTTTCTGCTCCACCTGCCGTGCCCCCTATACCTGTTATCGCTTGTCCATTTACCCATGCTATTTTTCCTGCTTTTATATCTTCTGCTGATGCATTTCCTGGTGTTTGGCTGGCTAAGCTCGCCCCTGTTATTTTTCCACTTCCATTATGGTATCCTGCTGGTATATTATAGCTTTGACCTGCTATTACAGTTCCATTTAGTGCTCCATTGTTTGCCATTGTTCCCGTTAATCCTACTTCCCTCGAATTTGAAAATGTTTTTCCTGCTAATACATCTCCTACTGCCACATTTCCCGTTGCTTGTTTTGCTTTTAATTGGTTTATTTGATTATTTAAATTTGCTATTTGTGTATTTAATCCATCTATTGTTCCTTGCATTGTTTTTATTGTTTCATTTTTTTGACTTATTAGCCTATCTTTTTCGGTTATTTGTCCTTGCAGATTTGCTATTGTTTGTTTTTGTGTTTCTATTGTTTTGTTTTTTTCTCCTATCTGTGTATTTAAATTTCCTATTTGATTATTCAAATTTGTTATTTGTCCTTGTAGTTTTTCGTTTTCTGTTTGTACTGCTGCTAATTGATTTTGCAATCTTGTTATTTCTGTCTCTAATTCTGCTTTTTGCGTATTTAATTTCTCTATTTGTTCTCTTAATTTTTCATTTTCTGCTTGTGATGCTTCTAATTGACTTTGCAATCTTGTTATTTCTGTCTCTAATTCTGCTTTTTGCGTATTTAATTCCGCTATTTGTGCTCTTAGCCTTTCATTTTCTGCTTGTGATGCTGCTAATTGATTTTGCAATCTTGTTATTTCTTCTTGTAGTTCTGCTTTTTGGGTATTTCCTGCTTCTATTTGTTTATTTAATTCTGCTATTTGATTATTTAGTTCGGTTATTCTATTTTCTAATTCTGCTTTATTTGCTTTTTCGGTTTCTAATTGCTGTTGCAATGCTCCTACTTGGCTTTCTAGTTCTTTTATTCGATCTTCTAGAGGCTTAGTATCTGGACATTCTGGACATGTTCCCCCTCCACTTCCGCCATTTCCTGCATTATCTATTTCTCCAGAGGCGGCATTCATTGCCTCTTCTTCCCCTATACTTGCATTTTTTGCTTTATCCCTTGCGAGCTTTGCTCTTGCTATTATTCCATTTTCTCCAACTGCTAAATTTAATGTTATTGCTGCTAATATTAAGAGTACTATTATTGTTACTACTAATGCTAGCATTGTTACTCCTTGTATTTCTTTTTTTATTTTCCTTGTTCTCTTATATCTCTCCATTTTTCCTCCCTTGTATAGTCTTATTTCCCAAGCTTTACATAACTCATGTACTTTAATACAAAAAAGCCATGCATTTTAGATACGCCTAAAATACATAGCTCCTTTACTATATTTACATAAATCTATTTTA
>USTA01000090.1 GCA_900557475.1 uncultured Clostridium sp.
ACGAAGAAAATTTAAAATGAGAGCATAGTTAATAAACGACAGGAATAGAATTTTTAAAATTAAATTCCACTCGTTAAATTATGGAAAATAAATTCACTCTACTTTACTTGGGGTTAAATTTATTAAAAAATTATTTTATTTTTTCTTTAGTAGTTTTGGTTTGAGTTGGATCTCATTGGCTGGTACCTTTGTGAGATCTAACTTTTTTATTACTCTTTTGTCTAACAAAAGTGAAGCTAGGTCAAATGGTGTAGTATGGTTTAAACTGGTCCTAGAATAACTATTGATGTGGTTAATCATTTTAGTAATATCTTTTTGGGTAAGCTCGTCAAAAGAGGTTCCTTTAGGAAGTATATACCTAATAAATTCGTGGTTCTTCTCAATAGCTCCCTTTTGGTAAGAAGCAGAAGGGTCACAAAAGAATATTCTAGTTCTACCAATACCTTCATTGTTAAATTCGAGACTAAGAGGATTATAAAATTCTGAACCATTGTCTGTAAGAATAACAGGGAAAGTCTTTTCAAAAAGTTCATTGCCTAAAATAGCTTCTAGCCAGTTAAATACTTTTAAAACAGAATTAGAAGTTTTGTCGTCCATGATGAAACTTAACATAAGCTTCGAATTTCTAAAAAGAAAAGTAAGTAAAACTTTACCACCTTTTTTACCTTCAACAGTATCCATTTCAACAACAGAAGAATCAGGATTATCTAGTAAATAATTTTGAAAATCTAGATAAGTTCTACCTTTACGAATAGCAGAATCTTTAGGAGTAGAACGTTTAGATTTTCTAGATGACATCCTAACTTTTCTAGGAATGTCAATGTTTCTAGCAGTAAGTAAATTAGAAGAAACATAATTGTAAAGAGTAGTTTTACAACAAGGAATTTCTTGAGTATCGAAGATGTGAGAAAGACTTTGACCATCCTTTAAAGCAGGGGATACTAAATTATCTAAATCAGTTAAGTCTTCATCAGAAATATTAGGACCTTGCCTAGAAGTAGATAAAAGATTTTTATACTGTTTATATGAAGGCATAGCATGATAGTAAAACTTAACTAATCTACAAGAGGACTTATTTTTACAAGGATTACAAACATAAGGAGCAGTTTTTTAAGCAGGGCAAATCTCTTCTTCAAAGTCACTACAAAACTTATTACACTTGTTACAACGAGCACATTTTTTAGTACAATTAAGCCCACAAACATTCTTCTTCTCGCAAAGAAATCTTTTAGTACAAATATTTCCGGATGTATTATTAAAAGTATTAGGTTCTTTTCTAATCTTATGTTTTTTAATTTCTTTAGAGATAGTAGTAGGGTCCTTACAAAGAAACTTAGCAATTTCCTTAAAAGACATATTTTGACTAAGAGCTTGTTCAATGTAATTACGATCCTCTAAAGATAAATGTTTTTGATTTGACATAAAATACCTCCTTGTCCCCAAGAAAAGTATTAATTTAATTATACAATATTTTTTATTAAAACTAAATTCCGATTATTCCTCCTATGGAATTTACTTTTAAAATTAAGGAAAATGCTAAAGAAGTAATAAAAAGGTTGCATAAAAATGGTATACCTGTTAAATTATATATAATGCATGGGTATCCAGGGGAAAATATTGAATCAAGTTTAGAAACAATACAATATTTAAAAGAGTTAAGAGAATATATACATAGAATTAGTTTGTATAGATTTGTACCATTGCCTGGATCACCAGTGTTTAATGAAGGTAAACTAAATAGATTAGATTGGACAGATTACACTATATATGATAATAACAATCATTGGTGGGGAACAAAAGCTGATTTCAACAATATGAATGTAGGATATAGAATGTTAGAAAAATGTGTAAAATCTATTAATAATAAAGAATATGAAAAAGAATTAGGAGAAGAGAGGTAATAATATATGGAATGTTCATTTTGTAGTGAAATAAATGGAAAAGAAGAAAACAATTTTTTTAATATATATTTAAAAGACGAATTTGAAAAAGAAGGGTTAAATAGCAGAATAGTAGCAACTACACATAAATTTGTAATAATGCCTATGGTAGGACCTTTAGTTCCAGGATATTTATTAATAGTGCCAAAGGAGCATTGCTTATCAATATCACAATTACCGAAAAATCAAATTGAAGAATTGAAAATTATAAAAGAAGAGTTAAAAAAAGTTTTTGAACAAAATTACGGAAAATCCGTATTTTATGAACATGGAGCGTTATCTTGTTCAGCAAAAGGTGGATCTTGTTCTGATCATGCACATCTACATATTGTTGCTGTTGATACAGATGTAAAAGATAAATTTCATAAATATGGATATGAATTAAGAAGTTTAAAAGATTATAATGAAATATTAAATCAAAAAACTCGAAATATACCATATTTATATTATGAGAATCAAAATGGAGAAATGTTTTTAGCAGATGCACCAGTAGTGGAATCACAATTTATTAGAAAATTAATTGCAAAAGACATAAATGCATTAGATAGGGCTTTATGGAATGAAAACATTAGAAAAGACTGGATGATAGAAATAATTAAGAAATTAAGACCACATTTCCAAAAGATGAAAGGAACATCAATATGGGAATAAAACAATTTTTAGGAATAAAATGGATGGATGAAAAACCAAAAATATTATTGTATGATAATGTAACACATTCTATGCAATATGAAGATTGTGAACGGAATTATAGAAGTGAAAAAAACAATGGAAAAACATTGTAAAGGATATTATGATTTAATAAAAAAAGAAATTGTACCATGTAAATCTTTTAGTAATTTGACAGATAGTGGATATAGTCAATGCAAGGAATGCCAAGAAAAATCCGGATTTGATTTGTGCTTGGGGTGTAATGGTAGCACATGCCAAACTAATAGTGGTAAAGCAAGAGAGTTTTGTCATGAAGGACATCATGTTTATCTTGCTTATTTTGCAAATGATAAATTAAAGGTTGGAACAGCAGCAAGTTATAGAAGATATGAGAGAATATTAGAACAAGGAGCATTGTATTCTATATTTTTGGCTCAGACTCCAAATGGTAGAATGGCAAGGCAAATAGAAAGTCAAATATCTAAATTAGGGATAGCATCTAGAGTAAATTCTTCCTATAAAATGAATAATTTTATAATAGATAGAGAACAAGAAGAAATTGATAGAATGCTTATGCAAAAATACGAATCTATTTTACGAAGTATTGATGAGAGATGTAAAAAATATTTTATAAAGCCAGAATATAATAATTTTACAAATATTTCCAATAAAGTTAGACAAAATTTATTAGAAGAAAGCAGACAATTAAACCTTTTTGGAGGAAAGGATGCTCCTGTTCATAAAGAATATGAAAGGATATCAAAACCTGAATATATTTCAGGAGAAATACAGGCAACGGTTGGAAGTTTGATATTACTAAAAAGTGGTCTCAGATATTCAGTAGTAAATATGAAAAGTTTAGAAGGCTGGTTGGTTGATTTTAAAAAAAGAGAAATAGGAGAGAAGGATAATGAGGTCTTTGATAAAGGCGGAAGATAGAGAAATTATATCTAGATACGGAAAATTAAAAGGTTGGGATATTTGCAATAGTTTGGGATTACAATCCTTTGGAGATGTATATATTTTAAGAGATTATATAGATACTAATAATCCAAAAATAAGAGAAATATTCGGAGAGGAACCTCTTTTATGTAGAACGGATGCTCCAATTGGGCAGGGATATAAAATGATACGAGGAAGAGATGTTAAACTAGATGATATAAATAATTACTTAAAAGAAATAAAAGAATGTACTGAAGATGGTGTAATCCTAATGTCTAAACATCCATCAACTATGCTAACAGGACATTATACTCCAAGATATAGAACTAATGGTGCTATTATGGTAGTATTTGAAAAAGGAGATAGAATTTTAATTGATTATGTCGGCCCTGGATTTGATGTTGGAGATATTACACGAGGAAAAACAGTACATACAGCAATTCAAATACCTTGGGATTCCATTTATGAAAAGCCTATACATAATTATAAAGATGCAAAAATGGTATGGAATGGATTATTTCAGATAAATGATGAACAATATAGAGTGTCTAGAAATAACAGAATAAATGAATTGGTTTCCAATTTAAAAGAACAAGGAGTTCAGAAAATGGTTAATAGTATACCAGAAGAAGATTATAAGTTGTTTAAAAAATTATATGATGAGTGTATAGATAAAGTTATTTATGGGAACATTCAAATGCCAAGAACCCCCTTTGGTATAATGATGAATATATATGAGGAAAAATTCTGTGTATTTGAAGTATGGAATATAGAAAGGTCAATAAGTAAAGAGATAGAACTAGATAGATAACTACCTAGTTCTATTTTTATAGCCAATTGTTATCAGATAAAACTTGCTTTGTAATACTACTTAATTTTCCTAGTTTATCCAATTCTTGAATTTCTTCTTTACTATAAAATTTAGCATTTGTTAAATCACTTGCAGAATGAATAGAGTTTTTATCATAATCTGCTGACCAATATATTATGATTCGATGTTCATCAGGTTTATTAATAATTTCATAAGTTTTTAATTGTTTGATATTTGTAATTTCTAAACCGGTTTCTTCCATAATTTCTCTTTTTACTGTATTTATCATATTTTCAAATAATTCTACTCCTCCACCAGGAGTAATGGCTAATCCTTTATTGGGT
>USTA01000091.1 GCA_900557475.1 uncultured Clostridium sp.
GCATTTTTATTTAGAACAAAAGAGGCATGATTAATATATTTTGACATTTCAAGTAAGTTTTCATGCCTCGTCTTTGTTCGCCCGCCAAATTTTATGAAATAAAATTCGTGTGGAGTATTTAGCAAAACTTTCTTATTATATTAAAAGAGATAGGCTACAATAGCCTATCCCGCCGTTTTAAATTGTTTTACAGTTAATTTTGAACTTATACAAAGTTCATTTATATCTTACAATATATTTTAAATTTTTTCAAGGTTTTTTTGAAATTTTTTTAATTTTTATAAATGGAGTAAATTTACAAAGAAAATTCCAAATGTAATATATAAATATGGATATAACTTTTACACAAAGTTATATTTGTAAGATTAACTTCTAAATAGTATAATAAAATACAGATGTTTCTAAGGTTAGATGGAGGTATAGTTATGAAAAATACTCATTTAACATTAGAAGATAGGAAAAAAATTCAAGAAGGTTTAGAAAAAGGTCTGTCTAGAACAGAAATCGCTAAAAATATTAATAAAGATATTTCAACTGTTGCTAAAGAAATTAAAAGCAGAAGAAAATTAAAACCTAGGAATCCTTTTAATAATCCTATTACTTGTACCAAATTTAAAGAATGTAGAATCTGTCATGGTAAATGCTCTGAATATGAAGAAATTAAATGCTCAAGAAGAGATAGAAAAGTTGGCGTATGTAATTTTTGTCCAGACATTTCTAAATGTAGATTAGATAAGTATTTCTATTATGCTAAACAAGCTCATGAAAATTATTTATACACTTTAAAAGATTCTCGAGAAGGTGTTAATCTAAACACTAAAGAAATGCTTGAGATTGTAAATATCATTAAACCTCTTTTAAAGCAAGGACAGTCTGTTTATCAGATTTTAAAAAATCATCCTGAAATCAAAATGTGTTCCAAAACCCTATATATGTATATTGAAAGTGGGATATTCCAAGATTATGGAATTAACAACTTTTCTTTACGTAGACAGGTATCTATGAGAGAAAGAAAAAAATTAAAGAAACGTAAAGAACCTGTAAACTATGAAGGAAGAAAATACAAAGATTATTTAGAATTTGTAAAAGAAAATCCTACTATTCCAACCACTCAAATGGATACAGTTTACAATCAGCAAGATGGCCCATATATTCAAACATTTATATTTCAAAATACAGGATTAATGATAGGACTTTTACATACAGAAAAAACATCTGAATCAATGGCTAGTACATTAGATAATTTGCAAAAAAGCTTAGAAAATGATTACCAGAAGTTGTTTTCATTACTTCTAACAGACAGAGGTTCAGAATTTGAGAAATATGAATTATTTGAAGTAAATACAGAAACAGGAGAAATTAGGTCTAATATTTTTTACTGTGATCCTCAAACTCCTAGTCAAAAGCCCCATGTAGAAAACAATCATAACTATGTTAGAGATATAATACCTAATGGGAAATCTTTGAAAAATTTAACACAAGAAGATTTAAATTTAATGTTTTCACATATTAATTCAACGCCAAGAAAAGTTTTAAATGGAAAAACACCTTATGAAGCTTTTGAGTTTTTGTATGGTAATGAAATACTAAAGAAACTTAATATACAAAAGATAGAAAAAGATATGGTTACGCTACATCCATATCTTTTAAACATTAAATAAACATTTAACTTTATTCGATACAAAAATCGAAAAACCTTAGAAACATCTTAATTGAATATGGAAACTAAGCAAATGGAATTTAATCTTACATGAAAAAAAAATTAATTTCTTTTTGCTTGTTTGCCATGCTCAGTTTCTCATTTCTGTAAGTTAATATTACACTATTTTATAAAAAAAAGCAAGTTTTATTCAAAAAGAAACGCCTGTATTTTGACGTTTCTCTTACATTTGGATTTTACTTTTTCTTTTAGAATTTACTTTTACAATTTACCTTTTTATAAATGGTAAAATTAAATTACCGTTTTGTGAAAAATAAAAAAGACACATATTAAAACTTATGATACAATGTTGGTGTCGAATCAAACATTGAAAGAAGGTTTTAATATGTGTCAACAAAATAATAACACAAAAAGTAAAAAAGGTAAACACCTAAACTATGAAGAAAGACAGTCAATAGAAAGATGGTGGAATAGAGATAAACGAACAAAAGTTGAAATAGCTGGACTTTTAGATAGAACAGAAAAGACAATACGAAATGAAATAAAAAGAGGATTAGTAAAAAATCTAACAACAGAGCTAATAGAAATTTGGGTATACAGTGCAGATGTTGCACAACAAAGATATGAATATTATCTAAAAGCAAAAGGACCGAAATTAAAAATAGATAATGATTATGAACTAAAGGAATATGTGGAAAAATCAATAAAAAAAGATAAGAAATCACCAGAAGTAATAGCAAAAGAAATAAAAAAGATGAATTTTAAAACAAAAATGTGTGCAAGAACAATAAGAAACAATATATATGCAGGGGATATTTACGATATAAAATCAAGAGATATGATATACAAGAAAGAATATAAAGAAAAAAATAAAGAAAAGACAATATGTGAAAAAGTACCACCAGAGAAAAGTATAGAATATAGACCAGAAGAAGCAAAAAATAGAGAAGTATATGGACATTGGGAAGGAGATTTAGTAATAGGAACTAAAAAAAGAGGCTCAGTATTATTTACATTAACAGAAAGAAAGACAAGAGAAGAAATAATTATGAAAATACCTGGAAAGAAAGCAGAATATGTAGCAAAAGCATTGGATTTAATAGAAAGAAAATATAAAAATATATTTTATAAAAAATTTAAAACAATAACATTTGATAATGGAGGGGAATTTAGGAATTGGAAAGCATTAGAGAAATCATACGATAATCGAAGAAAAAAAGCAAGAACACAAGTATATTATGCTCATCCATATCGTTCAGGAGAACGAGGGAGCAATGAAAACGCCAATAGGCTGATAAGAAGATTCATACCTAAAGGAACTGATATAACGCCAATCTCAGAAGAATTTATACAATATATAGAAAATTGGATAAATAATTATCCAAGAGCTATGTTTAATTATAAAAGTACCAACGAAATCTTAAGTGAAGTATGTGCATAATAAACCGGAAATTTATTATTGCCATTTATAACCTTACTAAATTTTCAATTTTTTTCTTGACAAATGTATATAAAGAATGTATAATATATAAGTGACTTAAGGAAAAGAGAAAAATATATAGATTAAAAGCATAAGGAGGGATAAAAATGGCACAACCAAAAAGAAGATGGTCAAAAGCTAGAACACATACAAAGAGATCAACATGGAAATTAGAAAATAAAAATTTAGTAGAATGCTCACATTGCCATAACTTAACAATGCAACATAGAGTATGTCCAAGTTGTGGATATTATGACGGAAAAGAAGTTATATCTCAAAAAGCTAACTAATTAATTTGAAATTTAAGAAAGAGGTGAACTAAATGAAAGCAGGAATACACCCAGAATATCAAGAAGCAATAGTAACTTGTGCTTGTGGAAATGTAATGAAAACTAATTCAACAAAAAAAGAACTTAAAGTTGATGTTTGTTCAAAATGTCATCCATTTTGGACAGGAAATTTAAGAAAAGAAACAACTGGTGGTAAAGCAGATAAATTTAAGAAAAAATATGGTTTAGCATAATCTAAACATTTAATAAAATATATTGAAACTCTGTAACAAATAGGTTGCAGAGTTTTTGCTTTTGTGTTAAAATAAAGCTGTTAGAAGGGATTTGAACAAAAAATTATGTGAACTTAAAATGGGAAAATTTTAACATAAAATAATATAAAAATTAAGAGGAAGAAAGATGGAAGAAAAATATATAGATAAAATTAAAGAATTTTCTTATGGGAAAACATATACAGTTCTTACAATGGGCTGCCAGTTAAACGAAAATGATGGAGAAAAAATAAGTGGAATGCTTGAATGTGCAGGATATACTAAAACTTCTGACTTAAGTAAAGCAGATGTAATAGTATTTAACACTTGTTGCGTAAGAGAAAATGCAGAAGACAAGCTATTTGGAAAACTCGGAGAAGTAAAAAAGTATAAAGAACAAAAAGGAACAATAATAGCAATTGGCGGTTGTATGATGCAAGAGGAGCACATTGTTAAAAAAATAAAAACAAGTTATCCATTTGTTGACGTTATTTTTGGAACACATACATTACAAAATTTCTTAAAAGATTTGTATAATGCAATAATAGAAAATAAAAAAATAGAGGATATTCTAGATATAGATGGAGAAGTAATAGAAGGACTTCCAGTTGCAAGAGAAGATAAAATAAAAGCATCTGTTTCTATAATGAATGGATGTAATAATTTTTGCACATATTGTATAGTTCCATATGTTAGAGGAAGAGAAAGAAGTAGAAACCCTCAAGATATATATGATGAAGTACTCTTACTTGCAAAAAAAGGATATAAGGAGATTACGCTTCTAGGTCAAAATGTAAATTCGTATTTAGTTAGTGAACGTGCTAAAAATAAAGACTTAAGCTATAAAGTAGAAAAAGAAAATGGAGAAAAAGAAGAAGTTTATTCATTTGCAACTCTTTTAAGATTATTAAATTCAATAGAGGGAATAGAAAGAATAAGGTTTATTTCCCCACATCCAAAAGACTTTACAACAGATGTAATAGAAGCTATAAGAGATTGTAAAAA
>USTA01000092.1 GCA_900557475.1 uncultured Clostridium sp.
GGAAATGGCCTCTTGGAATATAGGATTATCTATGCTACAATGGTTTAATGCTATATCTAATATAATATGCATTCCCATTTTATTCGCTTTTGTGTGAAGACTTTTCAAATCTTCAAAATCTCCAACATCTTGGTCAATTTCTAAATGGTCTGTTGCAGCATATCTGTCATAACGAAATAAGCTATAATTAATTGGTGATAAATAAATTACACTTACGCCTAATTTCTTAATATACTTAAGGGATTGTTCTATTCCTTTTAAGTCTCCACCAAAGAAATCATTGTTATGAAACTCTCCCTTTGAATTCCTTTTGAAATCAGGCATTTCCATCCATTTTCGGTAGTTCCTTCCTTCCTTTCTAGGTTTATCTTCAATACCTTTTTTAAATCTATCCACAAATATCTGATAGAAAGTTGCTCCTTTTGCCCAACTTGGAACTGTAAATTCTTTTGTAATTACGAGTATTCTCCAATATGGAGATTCATTGTTTGTAAGAAATGGTTTATTTGTCTTTCTGTTTATTTTTATGCATGAAGTATATCCATCAATAGTTACATAAAAGAAATAGTAATATGTTCCTAAAATATTTAATGTAACTTTTGCTTCATACAAATTTATCCCATTTTTTTCACCTACAAGACTAAGCCTCTTTTTTACAGATGGTTCTTCTCCATATCTGTTAAATAAAACCTCTAAATTAGTACATTCCCCCATTTCTTTAGGTATTTCTACCTTTATTTTGAATTCCTTACCTAGTTCGACATCATCCCGCATTGTTGACATCAAAACCTTAATCTCGTTCATCTTAAGTTATCCTCCTTTATTAAAGTATGGTTAAAATTTCAACTTATTTATGCTAATAATTTATACCCTTTTTGATTAAAAGTCAATGGTAACGGTTGCCATTAGCATGGTTTAGCGTTTTTTTCTTTTCAACAAATATAAATATAAAGCTAATTCTGCAAGTAATATTGTAATAAGTATTATTAAAACAATTATTTTCCAGGTTTCATCTTTTTTACTTACACTTGCATTTACTTCTTTTATACTTTCCTTATTAACTCTTATATTATATCTCGTTTGGATGCTAGAATCAGCTTGAGATGTTAATATTATCTCTACTAAATTTTCTCCTTCTTTTAAATTTTTTTCGCCAAATGTTTCTACTATAATACCTTCCCTTTGTACTGTTGGATTTATGTCTAAATCTATAATATTCCCTGGTACACTAATATTATATTCAAATTTTTCTTTATCAAATCCAAAGTCAATATTGCTAAATTCTCCTTTATCATTTACTGCACTTATTTCCAATGTATCTAATCTTAAATCTGATTCTTTAATTTCTTCTTTCTTATTTACTTTTAAAATATATTGTCTAACATTTCCATTTTGTGCGGTTACTGCTAGTTCTAAATTATTTTCACCTTTATTTAATGCTATTTTTCCAATTCCACTTACACTTGCTTTATCATCTTCTGCAAATGCATTTACTTCTATCTCCATTATATCTTCTGGTAAATCTACAATCTCATATTCGAATGTTTCTCTGTAAAAGTCTGGCGAAAGTCTTCCTAAGCTTAATTCAATTGATTTTAAATAATTATTACTAGATTTTACATTCGCATCCTCAATATGAGTTTCTGTTGGTACCCCTTGAGAAGATGGATTCTGCACGCCTATTGTTCCTGTTTGGGAATTTGGCTTCTGATTTACACCTGAATTTGAATTTTGATTTGGTTTTGGACTTGGACTTGGTTTATTTGTTGTGCTTCCTCCTCCATTACTTGGCTTATTACTCGTATTTCCGCCTTGATTAGTATCTGGTTTGGTAGTAGTTCCACTTCCACCGTGAAGTACCCCCATTTGGATTTTCTATACTAGGAGCCTTTTTTTCATTTATAGTAACTGTCTTTGATGGAATATTTACTATATTGTAGTCATTATCGGTAAGTTCACTAGGGCTTGCCGTTATTTTTGCTGGGAAACCAGTTATAGTAGCAGTAATATTAACACTATTTTTCTCAATCCATACAGATTTACTACTTAAATTTGCATTTGTACTACTAAGAACAACCTTTCCAGTAAGTCCTGTTCCTGTTATCGTTAAAGTTACAGTCTGCCCTTTAACTGCTTCAGTAGGTCCACTAAAATTAAAATTATATGCCGCTGCATTAACCTTAGTAATTCCTAGTAGAAGCATTACTATTATAAGAATTTTTAAAACTTTATTTTTAACTTTCAAATGTAACCTCCTTAACATTTATATATCAATATCATACATAATATAATCTTTTATCTTTAAATAATCATTTGCTTTTACCTTATTATCTCCTGTTACATCTGCTGCTTCTTTATAAATACCTTTTAATATTACATTTCCTGTCTCCATAATATAATCTTTTATTATTAAATAATCATTTGCTTTTACATATCCATCACCATTTGTATCTCCTTTTTTTACTATTGTATAAATTTCATTTGCTGTTTTTGCTATATCTCCTGTTGCAACCATTTTTGTTCCCTTTATTTCTTCTGTTCCCCTTAATATTACCATCCCTTCCATTGATTCTGCTGTTGCTTTTGGCTCTACAATTATTATCCTCGTTTCTATTTCTGTTTCATCATCTTCTATATTATTTTCACTTTCTGCATTATCATTGTCTATAATTTCATTTTGTGTACTATTTTCATTTTGTGTATTGTTATTTTCTTGTTCATTTTCTATATTGTTTTCTGGCGTTTCTATTTCATTTTGAGGAAGATTGTTTCCTGGAATAGTATTTTCTCCCTCCACATTTCCTATATCATTTTGGCTTTCATCAGTCTCTATATCATTTTCACTAGTCTCATTTTTTGAAATTGAGTTATTCACATCTGGTACTATGCCTCCATCGTGTTTTATTAGAAATTCTCTTGCTACATAACCAATTGCTCCATCTTCTGTAATTACCTTATCCCAAGTATATTCACCTACTTTATGTCCAATTTCTAGTCTTGTTACTATACTTCCCTTATCCAATTTTCTTATTATTTCACCAGCTGGACTTTCTCTTAAATATAATCCTCCCTCTGCATTTACAATAAATGTTTCTGAATAATCTACTTTCTTTATATTATCTCTAATTACAAAACCTTGCCTTGAATCTCCTAAAATAACTCTATCCCATATGTTACCATCAAAATTATATCTTCCTGTATTATCTATTCTATGAATTGTTTGTCCCTTTTCAAGTTTAGAAACCTCTGATTCATCAAATCCCGGTCCTACTCTTAGTAAAATATCATTTTTAGTCACAGAAACTTCTTCATGACAATTTGTAATATCTGCTATTTCTTCAAGATATTCTGTACTAAATTTTACATAACCTTTAGTTCCGTCTGTAAGAATTACTTTATGCCATCCATCTTTATATCTTTCTACTGATAAAACTACAACTGAACTATTTTCAATTTTTCCTACTATGCTTGTATTTGTACTTCTGCCTGCTCTTATCATTACATTAGAATGTCCTTCTTTTACTCTAATATTTTTAGGATAAATTTCTACACCACTCTCTGGTAAACTTGAACTTAAAGTCGGCATATTAGTATATACTGGAATAACAAATGTTAAGTTTTCAGTTAATAATCCTGCCGATTTCATTTTATTGTACATTGATGCTCCCTCTGTTTTTGGAGCTTCTATATTTTGCATATATTGCCTTATATATAATCCCCCATATGACTCTACATCAAATTTGTTTAAATAAATCGAATTTTGTTTATTTTTTATATACGCTGAAAACAAAAAGTCTATTCCATCTGATAAACACTTTCTTATACTTGTCCAGCCCTCTTTTTTTGCTTTTGCTAATGCATTTTTGTATACTTCATCTTTACTATTCCCACTAGCCCCGATATTAAACAGGTTATAATATATGGTTCCATCTGTATCAACCATTTTGCTAGTCATTCCTCCACTATTTCCTTGTTCTTGCAAAAGTCTTGCTATTATGAAATATGCATTTGCATTCTTTTCTTTGCAAACCTGATGTATTGTTCTAGCATTTTCCATCGAATATAAAAATGTACCATTAAGTGCAGAATAAATTCTTTCATCTGAAGTATTTAAATAATCTGTTTGCAAAAATTGAAATAAATATGGGCTATCTACAAGCCAATTTCTACTGTCTAGATAATATCTTATGGCTTGTTCAGACGCACATTTCCAGTTTCCAGTATCATATACCCTGTCACCACAAATAGAACATATCCATCCACCACTTTTCCCCTGTATTAAATTCTTTGGTGTACCGAAATGCCCTGTATATTGTGCTGTAACTACTTGCTCAAAATCTAGGCCTGTTTCCATAATAACAAAATTCCAATTAGGATGCTTTGATTTTAAATCATCCAGTTTTTCTTTAAAACCACTATACTTTCCACTATCAATATTGCTACCATCATAAATATATCTTTTAGATTCTGCTAAAGTATATTGTCTGCACAAATTTATTAATATTATTATTGTTAGTATTATAACAATTAAAAAAATAGAGATAACTTTTTTCATAATAATATTTTTTGTAATTATCTCTTTTTTATTCATTTTTTAATTTTATTTTTTTATTAT
>USTA01000093.1 GCA_900557475.1 uncultured Clostridium sp.
TGAAGAAAATAATGCTTTATTTGTAGGTCATACTGGGGTTGCCATAAACACTAAAGATGGCGTTATATTTATAGAAAAATATGGTTTTGAATTACCTTACCAAATAACAAAATTCAAAAATAAAGAAGAGTTAAAATCATACATGGTCGATAGACTTAAGACTAGTATTACAGGAGAAAGTCAAGCTTATGAACCTGTAGTAATGGAAAATGACAAGCTTATGTAATATTTTTTTATTCCAAAAATTCTTAAATATATAATTTCCTATGCATTATAAAAAAGAAGTGCTGCAAAATAAAATTTAACTTTATTTTTCAACACTTCTTTTTCTTTTATAATCAATGAATTTCTATTCTTTACTTATATTAGTTATGTATTCTCAATAACTCTCCCATTTACTTCATTTGATTATATCTATATAAATATTCAATTGTTAGCAATTTAAATCTAGAATAATCCAGATATTACTCCATTTTCATCAACATCAATTTTTTCTGCTGCTGGAACTTTTGGAAGTCCTGGCATCTTCATTATTTCACCAGTTAATGCAACTACGAATCCTGCACCTGCAGATATTGTAACTTGTCTAACTGTTATTCTAAATCCAGTTGGTCTACCTAATTTAGTTTGATCATCAGTTAATGAATATTGAGTTTTAGCCATACAAACAGGAACTTTACCGAATCCTATTTTTTCTAAGTTAGCTAATTCTTTTTCTGCTTCTGGAGTATAATCTACACCGTCAGCTCCATATATCTTAGTTGCTATTGCATTTATTTTTTCTTTTAATGAATATTCATCTGGGTAGCAGAATTGGAAGTCATTTGGTTCATCACATAATCTTATAACTTCTTTAGCTAATTCTATACCACCTTCGCCACCTTTAGCCCATACTTGAGATAAAGCAACGTTAACGCCTAATTCTTGGCATTTCTTTCTAACTAATTCAACTTCAGCTTCTGTATCAGTTGGGAATTCGTTTATAGCAACTACTGCTGGTAATTTGTAAACTTGAGTTATATTTTCAACGTGTTTTAATAAGTTTGGTATACCTTTTTCTAATGCTTCTAAGTTTTCTTCGTTTAAGTCAGCTTTAGCTACGCCACCATTGTATTTTAATGCTCTAACTGTTGCAACTATTATAACTGCATCAGGTTTTAAGTTAGCCATTCTACATTTAATGTCTAAGAATTTTTCAGCACCTAAGTCAGCACCGAATCCACCTTCAGTTACTACATAGTCTGCAAAGTGCATAGCCATTCTTGTTGCTATAACTGAGTTACAACCATGTGCTATATTAGCAAATGGTCCACCATGTACAAATGCTGGAGTTCCTTCTAATGTTTGTACTAAGTTTGGTTTTAATGCATCTTTTAATAATGCTGCCATTGCTCCGTTAGCATTTAATTGTTTAGCTGTTACAGGTTCACCTTCATAGCTGTATCCAACTATTATTCTACCTAATCTTACTTTTAAGTCAGCTATATCATCTGCTAAACAGAATGCTGCCATTATTTCTGATGCAACTGTTATATCAAAAGAATCTTCTCTTGGAAGCATTCTTTTTTCTTTTGAAAGTCCTATTTCTACTTTTCTTAAGGCTCTATCATTCAAGTCCACGCATCTCTTCCAAACTACTTTATCAAACCCAAGTTCATTTCCCTGGAAAATATGATTATCTATAATTGCACTAAGCAAATTATTTGCTGAGGTTATAGCATGAATATCCCCTGTAAAGTGTAAGTTTATATCTTCCATAGGCGCAACTTGAGAATATCCTCCACCTGTTGCACCTCCTTTTATTCCAAATACTGGTCCTAGTGATGGTTCCCTAAGTGCAAGTACTGACTTTTTTCCTAGTCTATTTAACCCGTCTGAAATTCCAATAGAAGCAGTGGTCTTTCCTTCTCCCATTGGAGTTGGATTTACTGCTGTTACAAGAATTAATTTTCCATCTTGCTTATCTTTCATCTTTTCTAGCAATTTCAAATTAACTTTCGCCTTATATCTTCCATACTTTTCAATATCTTCATCTTCTATTTTAAGCTTTTCTGTTATCTTTGAAATTTCTTCTAGCTTAGCTTTTCTTGCAATATCAATATCCTTCATACTAACTTACCTTCCCTTCTTTTAGAAGATTAGTCCACCTAATAAGCCTATAAGTGCACCTGCTGCTACTTGCACTGGTGTATGCCCTGTTTTTTCCTGAAGTATTTGACCTGGTGTCATATCTTTATATTCTTTTACTACCTTATTTAATATTTGTGCTTGTTCTCCTACTGCCCTTCTTACACCTGCTGCATCATACATTGTTATAAATGCAAATACTGCACTTAAAGCAAAAATTGGAGAGTCTATTCCTATATGTTTTCCAATTAATGTTGCTAAAGATACAACTACTGCCGAATGAGAACTTGGCATTCCACCTGCTCCCCAAAATCTTTTAGGATTCCACTTTCCTTCTACGAAATATTCATACAATACTTTAAAAAGTTGTATTCCAAACCATAAACTCGCTGGAATAATTAAATATCTATATGTACTAATAAACTCTATCATCATTTACTCCTCTTGCATAGGTACAAAGTTTTTCTCTTCCCCATCTATTAATATTGTTATTTTTTTCTCTGCATCTTCTAGCATTTTATTGCATTTTTGAGACAATGCCATACCCTCTTCAAATTTCTTCACAGATGCATCTAAATCAATATTTTCATTTTCTAACTCTTCTGCTATTTTTTCTAGTTTCTGCATTGCCTCTTCAAATGATAATTCTTCCATTTTTTATTTTCCTTTCATTTTCATAAACTTTTTAGTTTTTTTCTTCAACCTTTGCTTTTATTTTTCCATCAGTAAATCTTATGCTTAAGTAGTCTCCTATATTTACTTTATCTTTACTTGAAATTACTTCCCCAAAATCATTCTCTGCTATTGAATATCCTCTAGCTAAAGTTTTTAATGGGCTAAGTGCATCTAATTTAGATACTAATTTTATGTATTCTGATTTTGAAGTTTGCATCTTTTTCTTTATACTATTATTTATCAATTTTATGCTCATATCTAATCTAATTGAACGCTCATGTATTTTTTGAAGTGGTTCTTTAAACACTCTTCTTGCCATACATTTCTCATATCTCATTTTCATTAATTGAACTCTTCTTTTTAGAGCAACTTTATATCTATTTTGATAAATTGAAATTGTATAAACTAAATCTCCTACATTTGGGACTGCAAGTTCGGCTGCTGCTGAAGGAGTTGGCGCTCTTAAGTCTGAAACAAAATCTGCAATTGTAAAATCTGTTTCATGTCCTACTGCTGAAATTATAGGAAGCTTAGAATTATATATTGCCCTTGCTACAATTTCTTCGTTAAAAGGCCATAAATCTTCTAATGACCCTCCTCCTCTTCCTATTATAATTACATCAGCTAGTTTCTCAGCATTCATTTTTTCTATGGCATCTGCAATCTTTTCTGCTGCCCCAGTTCCTTGTACAGGAACTGGCAATAATCTTATATGTACATTTGGATTTCTTCTTGTTGATACATTTATAATATCTCTTATAACTGCTCCTGTTGAAGATGTAAGTACACCTATTGTTTTAGGAAGCATAGGAATTTTTTTCTTATGCGCTGCTTCAAATAGCCCTTCTTTTTCTAATTTTGCCTTAAGCTTTTGATATTCTTCATAAAGAGTTCCCATCCCTTCTTCTCTCATGGCTTTACAATATATCTGATATACACCATCTCTATCAAAGACAGAAACACTGCCAAAGACTACAACTTTCATTCCATCCTTTGGCATAAATTTTAAATTTGGAGTATATCCTTTAAACATTATACATTTTATAAGTGAATTCTCATCTTTTAAAGTAAAGTACATATGACCTGTATAATGAAGTTTGAAGTTGGAAATTTCACCTTTCACAAAGACACTATTTAAATATTCATCTCCGTCAATTTTTTGTTTAATATATTTGTTTAATTCTTGTACTGTTATTGGTTTTATGTCCATTTATTCCTCCTAGTTAGGTCATAGCATTTTTAAGAATCTATATTATTTTTCTTTATTACACTTGCTAAAACACCATTAATAAATGACTTCGATTTGTCATCCCCATATTTTTTTGCAAGTTCTACAACTTCATTTACAACCACTTTATATGGAAGTTTAGAATATATCATTTCATATATACCAAGTTTAAGTAAAGCTAAATCAACTTTTGAAATTCTGTTTAGTTCCCAATCTTCTTTTATGTTTTCAGAGATAATTTGTTCTAAATTTGAATTTTCACTAGTTACACCTGTTACAATATTTCTAATATATATCTCTCCTGCTTCGTCAGTTATAGTGCTATCTTCTTCGTCTTCTTCTAAAAATAATTTTAACTGTTCTTCAGCATCAACTTCTCTCATTAATTCAAAACTATACAATAATTTAAATGCTGCCTCTCTCGCCTCTGTTCTTTTCATTAATTTAAAATCCTTTCACTCTTAGCTATTATAATTTATCTATAAACTTTTTCAAATTTGTCTTTACTTTATCCTTGTTATGTTGAAAATAGTTTCCAGCCCATAT
>USTA01000094.1 GCA_900557475.1 uncultured Clostridium sp.
CAAACGACGGTTTTACCACTTTGCAGATACGTCTGTTCCTGTGCTTCATAAACGGCGGTCGCAATCTGCATTTCCTGCATGAATTTACGACTTCCTACCAATAATCTGCCATCATCCATCTCTGTGCTTAAGCCTAAACCATTATGTGTTTGTACATGGGATAAGGTTTCATAGGATAGCTGCAGTTCTTCTGCCTTTGTTAAGATGGCAGTAGCAAGGGGATGCTTAGAGCCTTGTTCCAGCATAGCCGCAAATGTTAATACCTTATGTTCATCCTGTTGTGTCGCAACATCTGTTACTACCGGTTTCCCTATAGTAAGAGTTCCTGTCTTATCTGAACAAATAACGTTACTGCTACCTAAAGTTTCTACTGCCGGTAACTTCCTAATAATACTTCTTTTTTTCGCCATTCTTGATACACCTATTGAAAGTACTATTGTTACTATTGCTGGTAAACCTTCTGGTATTGCTGCTACTGCAAGCCCCACTGATGTCATAAACATTTCCATTGGTTCTATTTTCTTTATAATACCAATTCCAAATATTATTGCACAAATTATTAAACATGCTAACCCTAATATTTTTCCAACTTGATCTAATTTCTTTTGAATAGGGGTTTCGGGCTCTTCTCCATTAATCATCATTCCTGCAATTTTTCCTACTTTTGTATCCATACCAATATCTGTCACAACTGCTTTTGCATGCCCATTTACAACATTGCTAGACATAAATGCCATATTTTTTATATCTCCCAAAGGAGAATTTTTCTTCATAATGCAATTTTCATCTTTTTGTACTGGCTCTGTTTCGCCCGTAAGACTCGATTCTTCCACTTTAAAATTTATACTCTCAATTATTCTACAATCTGCTGGGACATAGTTGCCTGATTCTAAAGATATTATATCTCCTGGTACTAAATTTTCAGCATCAATTTCTTTAATTTTTTTATTTCTTATTACTTTTGCTTTTGTAGGAGCCAATTTTCTTAAAGCTTCTATTGATTTTTCTGCTTTTGATTCCTGAACAACTCCCATAATTGCATTCATTAGTACTATTCCTATTATTATAATAGAATCAATATAATCATTAGAACCTTGCATAAATGAAAGTATTGCAGATACTACTGAGGCAACAATTAAGATTATTATCATAAAATCTTTAAATTGTTTTATAAGTTTTACTAAAAATGTTTCTTTTTTCTTGTCTTTTAATACATTTTTACCAAATTCTTTTTCTCTTATTTTCGCCTCTGTTTCAGTTAGTCCTAATATTTTACTTGTCTTTAATTTTCTTAAAACATTTTCTTTTGAAATAGTTTCCCACATAATTTTAATCTCCTTTGTTTTAGTCTTTTTAAATGTATGTCCTATTTTTTAAAATTATGATAAAAATAAAAGGGTATTATTAAAGTGTTAATTTTTAACTTCTTTAATCTCCCTTTTGTTTTTATTTGTTTCGTTTTATTATTGTTGGCAAATCATTATATGTGTCTTTTGATACTAAAGTCCTAGATACCACTATACCATTTTTAGAAAGTGTTTTATATGTTTCACTTGTACACCCATTTGAGCCTTTTTGAGAAACTATTTCCTGCCCTTTTGCAATAGTTTCGTCCTCCTCATATATGGTCTCCATATCTACTATACCTGTTTCTTTTGATTCCAATTTTACATCATAGTCTTCTTCTTCTTTTATTCCATATATTCGTACTTTTACAACTCCATCTTGTGCTTCTGATACTATTTTTATAGGATATTTTCTATTGTTCTTAAACTTTAAATCCACTGTTCCCCATGATACAGTTGCATCTAATCCTGCTGGTAAATATGATGTTTTAAAGTAATGACTTCTTCTTTCTACTACTTCTAAATTAGATAGAAGCACTGAATTATATAGTGTTGAAGATAACTGACAAATTCCTCCTCCTACATCTAAAACAACTTTCCCGTTTGCATATGCCTTTGCTTCTTTATATCCCGCTGCAATTGTTCTTTTCCCTATTGTTTGATTATATGAAAATATTTCTCCTGGATTTACTATTGTTTCATTTAATTTTTTAGATGATAATACTAAATTATTATTTCTATTTACATTACTTGCATCATATGCTGTTGTGCATTCTCCCAATAAATTAGGAAATGCGTCTTTTCCTAAGTCACTTACTTTGACTTTTGCTTTAGTTACTTTTAGCGGAATTTCATATTCTTCTTTATCTTGTTTTAAAATATTATTTGCATCTTCTATTGAAATTCCAAGTTCTACACCATCTTTATCTACATGTACTTTTAATGGCTCTTTACTTATATATGCATCTTGTGGCTCACTTTTTATTTCCTCTGCTATTTTTTCAATATTTATCTCTTCTGGTTCTGCATTTATGCAAGGAATTTCAATTATCCCACCCCAAGTTGCAAAGTTCTTTATTTCATCTAGTATCTTGCTTTTTAATTCTTCTTTATCAACTTTTACACCATTTTTTCCTTTGGTTATTATTAACTTATCATTTTCTATATAATAACTATTTTGAATCATTACATCTGGTAATTTTGCTTCTATATCTTCGACTATATTATTTAAACTTTTTTCATCATAATTTATTTCTATTTCTACATTTTGATTTATAAAATATCCTAATAAAATCTTATAATTATTTAATATAAGCCCTTTGTCTCTTCCTATTGAATATGCTTTGTTTACTGCCTCACCTATCTTTTCTTCTACGCCTAGCTGTTCAAAAGAAATTGTGTTTTCATATTCCCCATGCTTTAATATAATACCTTTAATTTTTTTTTCATTATATATCTTTCTTATTTCTTTATTAATCTCTTCTTGAGTTTTTCCAAATGCCTCTATATTTTGTATTTTTATATTCGAATATATTTCATTATTTCCTACATTTATTAGACTAAAAATCACTGACAAAAAGGCTATTAATCCTATTGTTATACAAATTATTATAGCTTTCTTTTTCATTACCTTTCTCCTAATTCTATTCTATGTTTTTATTATAAAAATATTATCATAAGTAATCTTTTTTTACAATATTTTGTTTATGTAATCTAGACATTTTTTGTCTAATTTTGTATAATTATCTTGTTTATAAGGAGTGATATTATGTTAGGAAAATTACTTTTAAAAATTCGTGAAGACCGAGGAATTACTAAAAATAGCATGTCTTCTTCTCTTAAAGTTACATCAAGTTATCTTAGTCACATAGAAAAAGAAGACCGTATTCCTAGTCTTAAAGTTCTAAAAAATATTTGTGATGTTTTAGATGTACCTTATCAACCTGCAATATATACATATGACAAAAAATTATCTGAAGAGCATACAGATTATAAAGTAGAAAATCATATAAAATATGACTCTATTCCAGTATTAAATAATATTTCCGGTTTTGCTAAATGCGAACCTTGGGCAAGAAGTGCTTCTATTTGTTTAAGAGTAAATGATGATTCTATGTCTCCTAAATTTAACATTGGGACATATGTTTATGTTGAATTTAATGCTCCTTTAGATAATAAGGATTTTGGATTATTTGAATATAATGGTGAATGTATTATTAGAAAATTTATTATCAGGCAAAAAGATTTAGTTCTAAGAGCAGAACAAGATGGTATAGATGATATTATTCTTACTAAAGATAGTAAGTTTTACATAATTGGTAAAATTTTAGGGCCTGTAAACTAACTAAATATATTACATTTTTTTTACATTTATAATACAAATTGGTTAAATCATTGAATATTTTGTCAAAAAATAATATAATATTTTTAGTTTTAAGCATAGGAGAAAATTAATGGAATTAGTTAAAAATATATTTTTTAATACAGATAAATTAATAGAAAATTCAAATGTTAAAATTTCTTATACAGGAAATTTATTTCAAGATGGCTCTGATCAAGTGTTTATTCACTTCGGTTTTGGTGACAATTGGGATAATGTATCTGATATAGAAATGACTAAAACAGATTTAGGTTTTCAAGCTAATTTACAATTATTAAGTAGTAATTCATTAAATTTATGTTTTAGAAATCAGGATAATAATTGGGACAACAATAATGGTCAAAATTATACATTTAATATAGAGGAAGCTCCTGTGTCTTTGGCCGTTGTAGAAAATAATACCTTAGATGTTCCTAGAAGACTTAGAAAAACTTATCTTTGGAGTAAAAAAATTAAACTTGCTGTTTATAAAATTATTAGATATTTTCCACGAATTATCTCTGGAAATTATAAAAAGAAAGCTCAAAGCCTTTCTAATGAATAAAAAATCAGAATTTAAATTTCTGATTTTTTATTTTTTATAATTTTTTTTACAAATTTAATAAACTTTTTGGAAAAATGGGTTGACAAAAACGTATTCTTGTAGTAAAATAATGAATGTGTCAACTAAGTATAGTTGCGACTAGAGTTATGAGTCATTAGCTCAGTTGGTAGAGCACTTGACTTTTAATCAAGTTGTCCGGGGTTCGATTCCCCGATG
>USTA01000095.1 GCA_900557475.1 uncultured Clostridium sp.
CCACTTTAGCTCAGCTGGTAGAGCAACTGACTTGTAATCAGTAGGTCGTCCGTTCAAATCGGACAAGTGGCTCCAGTTTTAAAGGTCTGTAATTTTAGGTAAGCTATTATTACTGGCTTTTATTTTTTAATTTTAGAAAGGTTATGTATTCTATGGAAAATCCAATTACTATTTCTAATAATATTTCCAAAGTTGCTATTGTCACTGGCGGCTCAAAAGGAATTGGTGCTGCTATTGTAAAAACATTAGCTGAAAATGGTTATAATGTTGTATTAAATTATAATTCTTCTTATCAGCTGGCAAAAAATTTGGCAGAAAATTTTAATAATGTAAAAATATTTAAAGCTGATGTATCTAATTATTTAGAAGTAGAAAAACTTATTAATTTTACTATTTCTACTTTTGGAAGAATAGACATATTAGTTAACAATGCTGGTATTGATTTAATAAAACCTATTACAGATACATCTTTAGAAGACTTCGACCATGTTTTAAAAGTTAACTTATATTCTGCTTTCTATACTTCAAAATTAGTTTCAAAATACATGATTAATCAAAAAAGTGGTCATATTATTAATATTTCTTCTATTTGGGGGATTACTGGTGCCTCATGTGAAATGGCATACTCTGTTAGCAAAGCTGGTTTAGACGCTATGACTAAGTCTCTAGCAAAAGAGCTAGGACCATCAAATATTTTTGTTAATAGCATTGCTCCTGGTATAATCAATACTGATATGAACTCTTTTTTAACTGATAATGAAGCCTTAGAAATTTTAGAACAAATTCCTCTTAATAGAATAGGGCTTCCCTCTGATATTTCTTCTTGCGTTTTATTTTTAGCTAATTCTAATTATATAACTGGTCAAATAATTCAAATTAATGGTGGATGGAACATATAAAAAAAGAACCTAAATATTAGTTCTTCTAATTATTTAGGTTCTTTTAATTTATTCTTCTCTGTTTAATTCTTCTAAAATATCTTCTACGTCCATCCCATGCATCATGCATGCTTCTTCTATTGTTTCATTTTCTGAAATTGGACATCCAATGCAGTGCATCCCTGCTTCTTCTAATTTTCCTACTTTTTCTGGTGCTTCATTTACAAGCTCTATTATCTTTGTATCTTTATTAAATTTCATGTATTCCTCCTTTATATTTATTTCAAAGTTATTTTAACATATTTTTTCAAAAAAGTATAGACAAAACACAAAATATGTTATATAATTCCATGTATTGGAAGGAGTGTTTACTATTCTCACACTATTAGATTTATTTTTTATTACATTTTTTATATCTATTTTTGTAATTTTTTATAATGTCTATACCTTTATTCAGTTTAATCTATTCCATGAAGCCCAAGGTTCTAAGTTAAATTTAAAATTAAGAAAGGAGAATAAAGATTAATTTATTTTTTATTTGTTTTTTTACAGTTTTAGGAATGTTCTTTATAATATTGTTATTTCATCCAATATTATTTTCTTCTAATATAAATTTAAGCTCTAATTTAAAAATATTTAATTTTATTTTAGAAGACTCTTCACTCTGGCATTCTTTTAAAAAGATATATATTTTTACTATATTTATTTTCCTTTTATTTCTTAGCAATTTCATTTACAAAAGATTTATCTCAAAATATCTAATTTTAGACAAAAAAACTTCTAATTTTTATATACCCAAAGATGAGCTATCTCTTCTTATTGGTAAAAATAATTTAGGAAATCCAATCTTTATTCCAGAAAGCAGTTTGTATCAAAACATATTAATAACTGGCGGAATTGGTACTGGAAAAACAGCTTCTGCAATGTATCCCTTTACCAAACAATTAATTTCTTATCATAGTAATCTTTCAAAGGAAAAACTCGGATTTTTAATTTTAGATGTTAAAGGTAATTATTATTCAAAAGTAAAAGATTTTGCTAGAGAAGCATCTCGAATATCTGATTTAATTGTAATTGAACTTAATGGCAAATACAAATATAATCCTTTGCACAAACCTAACTTAAAGGCTTCTATTTTAGCTAATAGATTAAAAACAATATTACTACTCTTTTCACCAAATAATACTGAATCTTATTGGCTTGATAAGTCTGAACAAGTTATAGAAAATTGTATCACTTTTTGTAGAATTTATAATGATAATTATGTATCTTTTTCTGAAATTCATAAATTAATAACAGATAAAAATTACTATTTAGAAAAGATTCATAGTGTTAGAAAAATATTTTTTAATGGCAAGCTTTCTTTAAATGATACATATAATTTACTTTCTTGTATTAATTTTTTAGAAAAAGATTTCTATTCTTTAGATGAAAGAACTCATAATTTAATAAAATCTGAAATCACTAGAATTACCAATCCTTTCGTTTCTAGTTTTGATATATTAAAAACTTTTTGCCCTTCTAAAGAAGAAGTTAATTTTTTAGGATTTGAAGAAACAATTAAAACTGGAAAAATTGTTGTTTTAAATTTGAATATTGGTAAATATAAAAATTTATCTAAGATTATTGCAGCATATTTAAAATTAGATTTTCAAACTGATGTAATTTCTCAGTTATCTTCGGTAATTGAAAGGCCTATGTGCTTTATATCTGATGAATATCAAGAATATGTTACTTCCTCTGATGCAGATTTCTTTTCACAAAGTAGAGAAGCGAAATGTATAAATATTGTTGCTACTCAAAGTTATACATCTTTATTAAATACTCTTAATAATCAATATTCTGTTAAAGTTATTATTCAAAATTTAGTAAATAAACTTTGGTTTAGAACCGATGACATTTTTACTATTGAGGATGCACAAAAACAAATTGGAAAAGAAGATAAGAAAAAGTCTTCTGTAACCATTTCTGAAAATTCTAAAGATAGTAATTATAATTATTTAACTAAAAAGTTCTCATCAATTGATTCAAATTTATCTGAAAGTGTGAACACTTACTTCCAATTCGACTTTACATATGATTATACCTTTTTTACACAGTCTTTAGAAACTTTCTCCTGTGTAGCCTTTCTTTCTAATGGAACTAATATATTAAAACCAGAGAAAATAAAAATGATACCTTATTTTTTAAAGGAGGACTCTGATGAAAAAAATAAATAAAATATCTTTTTACATAACTATTTGCCTTACATTTATCTTTATATTTATGTGTTATTATTCCCCTGTTTATGGAGCTGACCCTAAAATAGTGAAAAAACTTACTGATGCTTTTGAAGACATAGAAGGTTGGATTTTAAAACTAGCAACACCTGCTGCTGCTGTTGCAGTTGGTGTAGGTCTATTTATGAAAAAATTTAGTTTTGGAGACGAAGAAAAAATGCGTACAGCCAAAAAGGTTATCCGTGGCTCATTAGTTTCTTACGCTTTTGTTTTAGCTATTGATTTAATTTTATCTGCTATTAAGTCTCTTATTTCTTAGGAGGTATTTTGGACAAAACTGAAATTATTGAAATTATAATTAGCACCATAAACTCTATTTTTGAAAAACTTTTTTCTTCAATTGATAATAATATTTATTCTTCTCTAGATAATTTTGTTTTTATTAATGGCGATATTGTTAATAATTCTTTTATCCAAAAATTATTAGGCTCTAATGGTAAGTCTGGTATTATTTATCTTGCAGATGCACTTTTGCTTGGAGTTATCATTTACTATTCAGTTAGGTTAAGCTTTTCCACATTTTCTGGACATACTGTGGAAAAGCCATCCATTTTTATATTAAAAATGATTGTCTTAGGCATATTTATAAATTTTTCATACTTTTTTGCAGAGCAAACTTTGAATCTTAATGAATTAATTTCAAATAGTATTAAAGAAATAGGTAAAACTGTGCTTAATAAGGAGATTTCTTTTTCTAATATAATTAAAGAATTAAATTCGGTAATCTCAATTGGAAGTAGTTCTTTTGATATTTTCTCCTTAGATGGAATAATTAAAGGCTTTATATCAACTGGTCTTTTAAATTTACTTTTAACTTACTCTTTAAGATATGTTATGGTACAAGTTTTTATCTTACTTACTCCTCTTTCCATTTTAACCTTAATTAATTCTTCAACATCTTGGATTTTTAAATCCTGGCTTAAAGCTCTTTTTTCACTTTTATTACTTCAGTCATTAGTATCTATAATTTTAATTATTATGCTTTCTTTTGATAGTTCTTCTAAAATATTATTAATTGGTTCAATATATGCACTAATTCGTTCTAATTCATATCTAAAAGAGCTATTAGGTGGTATTAGTATTGACATATCAAATAATTTTACCAATTTTAAAAAGGGAGGTTAATTTGAAATTTATTTTTCCACAAAATTTTAACTTCAAAAACAAATTACTAGGAATTATTGACTATCCAACTGCA
>USTA01000096.1 GCA_900557475.1 uncultured Clostridium sp.
TTTTCATACTTAATTATTTATTGGAAATTTGACACCTACTAATAATCCATTTCGGAAATGGTCACGTGTCCAAAAGACAAAATCATTTTTTTGCATTACAAAGACTTGCATTCCATTTCTAAATGAATAGCTATATTCTAAACCTATATCAATGGAAGCCTGAAACCCTTTTCTGTTAGCTCCTAAATCTGCTCCAAACCGCCATCTTAAATTACTGTTTTTGCCTCGTGAGATTGTAGGTTTATATGCTGCACCTATGCCGAATGTTTTATAGCTCCAGAAACTATCAGAGCATACCTTATTACATACCAGGCATTTATCATATGCTGTAGCTAAATCAATATATAGTTCATAAGCATTGTGATATTTACCTTCAAACTCCAGCCCTACAACTGCATTGACGGTATTTTTCCATTGCCAACCTCCTGAAATATTAAAAAACTTATCACCATCACCAGCCATTGACTTTAGGGAAAAAAATAAGGTGATAACAAGAAATGCTATTCTTTTCATAATCGTAAAATTTTATTCAGTAAAAGCATCTGCATGAAGAATGTCTGCATAATCAATTCTTAATGTTATAGTACGTCCTGAAATCTGTTTTTCAGATATTTCTATGGTAAGAACTTTTTCGTCTGGGAAAGTAAATTTTTCAAAGACAAAAATATTTCGATAGTTCTTCTTGAAAACAAGATTCTTATTAACTTGCATCAATGGAAGTATTTCTATAGATTGAAAATTAGTAGCCTTTGTTTGTTTTTTATCTTCTATTTTGAAGCGTATTTGGTCTATATCATATCGTATTTTTGTTTTATTAATCATAGAAATATCAATAAAGAAATACTTATCTAATGTGTAGATATTGTTTAGTACAATTTTCATTAGGTTACTTTTACTGGAAACATCATAGAATTTATTTTTTGAAATAAACATTCTATGTGCGTAATCATACATTTGTGCTTTGGTTAAGTTCACTTCTGGATTCATATAGCTACGTAAATCAGCATAAGGGATATTAAAGCGAGTGTATGCTTTTGCTAAATCGCTACTATATACTAGCATATATTGTACGAAAAATCTTTCTGTAACAATGGTGATAACTCCACTAGCTCCTTCTTTTGTGGGCTTTATTCTAAGAGAGTTACCAGTAGGAATATCGCCAACAATATCATTGACTGATATATCAACATATTTTATATCTTCCATAGCTATAAAATGCGTTGAAACATCTTTGTTGACGTATATAACCTTTAGTTCTTCTGGGTTTTCACCTGCAAGCTCGATGTTTTCTCCAATAGGGGTGTTCTGTGCATTTCCTGTAATAACAGAAACCATTGTGCATAATGCAATAAAAATCTTTCTCATATTATTGTTCTTTATCTTTGTTGTTTACTAAAAAAACTTGTGTGTTATATTTTAATTTGGCTTTGTTTTTTTTGATGTTTTTGGAAAGAGCTTGGGTTGTACTACGGTAAGCATCTTGTAAAGCACCTAAAGCGAATTGTTCTACTCCTTCTGATTGGCTGTTCATTTGTATAGTTTGGCTTCCTATTTGCGCTCCAACATCTTTACTCAAATCTCTAAAAGCTGATGAAGGAACAAAGAAACCTTCTTGTCCGTCATTATCATATACAGATAAATCTACTTTCATTTGTCTGCCATCAACCATTATAGAGGAAATATTAATGTGTACTCTTTGAGCTTTAAAGCCAGATACATTCCCATATAGGTAAGTGCCTTTAGTTAAAAGAGCGTCATTAATCATTATATCATCTAGAAGCCGTATGCGTACTCGGCTACCATCTGTTACTTTTAAAGTTTCATCTAATATAGCTGTGATTAGTGAAGTTTTTTGTTCTTTCCCTACAGTATTAAAATATACTTCTGCGGGATTTTTCGCTTTTACAACTTCTATAGCCTTTTCTTTTGGCTTTTCATCTTGTTTTTTTTGAGGTGTTCTAGGACGTGGATTTTGTAATGAATCTATATAAGCCATTTGCATTTTAAAAAGCTCCATTTCTTCTTGCATCTTGGATTTTTCAGGAGCTTTCCTAGTTTCTGTTTGACTTGATTCATCTATAGTAGGAAATCCTTTTATTTGTTGTTCCAATTCCTTTTCTCGGATTCTAGAAGCTTGATTTAAACTGTCAATTTGCCTTATTTCATCATTGGAGTAAAGAGAACCAGAACTTTCAATTTCGCTAACTTCTTCTTCTTTATCTATGGTTTGTATTGATGAATAATCAGAAGATTTATTGAAAGCTCCTTTGAGTGATTCAAATTTACTTTTTATCTCTCTTTTTTCTAAATTAGCATCAGGAATATCAAGATTTAATTCTTCCGTTTCTACTAATGTAGTTTCTTCTGCTGGGGCAGAGTTTATCATATCCTTAACTAGCCATCCTATCCCTAGAATAAAAGGTAGGATGAGTATCGGAATGATGTACTTAGGCTTTTTAATATCAATCTGTTTCATACGCTATTTATTTAATTTATTGTATAAATTTTTTATTCGTATAGTGTCTTCTGGAGTTAATTTCCCATTTTTTCTTAGCTCATTAATTTCATTTTGCATTTTAATCACTTCTAACAAGTCGTGAACTCCTACTTGTTTTTTTTGTAGGGTACTATCAATGTTAATTTGTACTTTGCTTTTTTCTTCGTTGAAAACTTGCATTGGCTTTCTTTCTGGACGCATTACTAATGATAGAATTGTGACGAAAGAAAGGAATGAAATCGTAATTCCAAACATAGCTTTACGGTGTATATCAGCCCACGCCAATAAGCGTTCACAAGCGTTATTAACTCCGAACTTTTGAAATATTTTAGTAAGAAGAACAACTGTAGCTTGCTCGGCTTTAGTCTTGATACTTTCTTTTCTATCATTCTTTTTATGTTTAAACAGTTTCATTAGAAATTCTTTTTTACTTTATAATCTAGGTCTTTGTTTAGTATCGTTTTCCAATCTGTGATAATAAGTCCATGAGGATTATTTTCAGTACGTGGAATTTGTCTTAATTTCCCTGTAGTTACAAGTTGCCTTTTTAGAATAGAGGTTTCTCGCTCTATACGTTGGATGCCATAGTACTCAAAAGATAGGTTGTTCATGTCCACCTTGATACTATCTGTCATAATTGTTACTGTTGCAGAACTCGCTAATATGGTGTTGAAATATCCTTTTTCTTTTAAATTATTATATTGTTTTAATCCGCTATCATCAATTAGATACATGGCTTTTTCCATGTTGTATTTTATAAATTCATCGTCTGGTGGTAATGTGAAAAATAAAGTGTGGAATAGATTTATGTGGCTCTTACATTCGACTTCCAAGTTGACTTCTGTACCAGTTTGTTTTACTAGTACAGGGACATCATTATCCAAAACATATATTTTTTTTCTTTCAGCTTTTACTAAAGAGAAACAAAAGGCTAGTACCATACCTGAAATAACTATACTAGTTGCAAAACAGCCAATGGATAAAATTCCGGCTAATTTGATTTTATTTTCTAAGTTTTTAATAATCATGATTATGTGAATTTAAAATTTAATGAATCTTTTTACATAGCTGCACTGGCTCCACCTGTAGCCGGAGCTGCTACAGCTTTGGTTGCGATGGCTGCTCCTCCAACCATGCCTCCTACTGCTTGCCCTACTCCAGTTGTACTTACAATCCATGTAGAAACAAAAGGTATTGTAAGCATGGCAAATGCTCCAAGTAATGCTGTAAGAAGGAAGCTATTGACACCTCCAGAGGTCATTCCGACATACATGACAAATGCAGCTTCATTTCTAAGCGCATATTCTAAAATTTCAATTTCTCTTTCTATCCCATATTGCATTACTACTAAAGAAATTGATAATACTATATATGCAATACATGAATATAAACTAACACTGACAAAACGAGCTATCCATTGTATATAAGCATCCCGAAATGCAGGTAAAACAGAGAATGCAAAAGCTAGTGGACCAAGAATAACTAATATTCCTGTGAATATGATTTGTAGGAAAAAGACAAAATAGGTACATACTTGCCAAAAAGTAACGACAATAAATTCAATGATATTAAACATTATCATTTTAACCTTAGCGACTACATATACATATAATCCAGCTATCTTGTCTCCAATAGCTGAGAAGTCTATACTAAAATCATACCATTTCTTATCCTTAACTTCATTTTCGGCTCTTTCAACTTCTAATGAAGTATGTAATAACTCTACTGCTACGCTATCAATGAGTGCATATCTATTACGAGAAAGTAATTCTACTTCTTCTATCTGATTCGTAAACATAGC
>USTA01000097.1 GCA_900557475.1 uncultured Clostridium sp.
GTTCTTCTCGTATTTCATGAGCAAGCGCAATCACATCACTTCCCTCACTTTGACGAAATATTTTATGCAAGCGAGTGACGGCAAATTGTTCACAAGCAATCAGATCTTTTAATACGCTACCACATCCAACACTTGGCAATTGATCCTCATCTCCGATGATCAAGATTTTCTTTACTAGTTTTGAAGCTTTTAAAAGATTATAAAACAACCATTGATCCACCATGCTGAACTCATCAATGATCAGCAAATCACATTGCAATGGTTCTTTTTCATTCACCAAGAAGGTATTCGATTCTAAATCCCAACGCAATAAACTATGAATCGTAGTAGCATTACAACCACAAAGCTCACTCAAACGTTTAGCAGCTCTTCCTGTTGGTGCACATAAAACTACTTTTTTCCCTTTTTTCTTATATATATCTATTATCGTTTTGATTATTGTTGTTTTTCCTGTTCCTGGTCCTCCTGTAATTATACAAACATTATTATCATTTACCATTTTTACTGATTCTAGTTGTTTTTCTGAAAGTTTTATTGTAGCTACATCTTCTAAAACTTTATCAAAATTTGAAATTTTCTTTATATTATCCGCTTCTTTTAGTCCTATTAGTCTAGTTGCAATATTTAGTTCTGTTTTATAATATTCCATTAGATATATCCAGGTTTGAAGTCTAAGTTCAGTCTTTCCATTTTCAGTAGTTACTTCTTCTCTTTCTTCTATTTTTATTTGCTCTTTTGCTCTTAAATCTCTAATTCCTGAACTTACATCATCTTCTGAAACTTTTAGTAAGTTTGAAACATATGTAATTAAGTTTGCTTCCAAAACACAGCTATGTCCATTATATGTCGCTAAATTTAATCCATGTCTTATACCTGCATCAATTCTTTTTAAGTTATTATTCTCAATCCCTAAGTCTAAGGCTATTTTATCTATTTGTGCAAAGTCTACTCTAACACCAATTTCACTTAAAATATATGGGTCATTTTGAACTAAGTTTATAGTGTTTGGTCCTAATTTTTTATATATTGACATAGCACTTGCTGTTCCTAAACCAAACTTTTCTAAAAAGCCTACAATCTGCCACAAATCCCAATTTTCTATAAAGCTCTCTGAAATTTCCTTTGCTTTTTTGTCTGTAATTCCTTTAATTTGTGTTAACTCTTCTGGATTTACCTTAAGAACTTCAACAGTAGCCTCACCAAATTTTTTTACAATTTTTTTAGCTGTTGCAGGTCCAATCCCCTTTATTAGTCCATTTGCCAAATATTTTTCTAGAGCATCTAAAGTTTGTGGCATTATTTTCTCAAAAGTTTCCACTTTAAATTGGTCCCCATAATCTGGATGTGTAACAAATTTTCCAATAACTTTTAGGCTATCTCCCTTTTGTATAAAAGGTAAATAGCCTACTACTGTTGTTTCACTAGATTCCATTTGAAATGTTGCTATTGTATATCCATTTGTTTCATTTTTATATATTATGTCTTCTATAATTCCTGTTAGTTCCATTAATTTCCCTTCTAATAACTTCCACCATATAGTTTAGAATAATACCATGAATTTATATCAAATGGCTTTTTAGTTTCTGGCATTCCATAATCTATTCCATAAGTTTCTACTCTAATACTCTTTATAACTGGAGGATTTACTGGTCTGTCTTTTGTAAGTTTACTTTCAGTATCTGTTTGATCCTCTCTTGTTTCTACCTCTACATTAGAAATAGCATCTACAACTTCCATTCCTTCTGTAACTTTACCAAATGCCGCATATAATCCATCTAAGTTAGTTCTTTGATCTGTTGTTGTTATGAAAAATTGGCATGACGCAGAATTATATCCTTCACTTGCAAGTGATGTACTATATCCGCTATAATCACTTCTAGCCATAGAAAGAATTCCTCTTTCATGTCTTAGCTTATTTGTTCTATCTCCATTTGCAACAAACTCACCTTTTATTGTATACGCTTCTTCTGAATCTTTTCCTAAATCTTTTAAAGTTGCATTTCCTGTACCATCACCTTTTGGGTCTCCACCTTGTATCATAAATTCTGGAACAGTTCTATGAAATGTTAATCCATCATAAAATCCGTTATTAGCAAGCTTTATAAAATTTGATACTGCTTCTCTTGCATACTCTGGATAAAGTTCTGCTTTTATTGTTCCATATCCTTCTATTTCTATTGTAGCTATTGGATTTTGGCTAGTAAAATTTTGTTTTTGAATAATTGTTCCTACTACATATGCTATTAGTCCTAAAACAATAATAATTGCTATAACTGTTGATACTAACTTTATTTTTGAGTATTCTTTATTTAATTCCTTTTCTGATTTAACTTTTTTTACTTTTTTTTCCTCTACATTTTTATCTTTTTTCATTCCTTTTCCTCCTGTAATATCTGCTATTATTTTATACATCTAAATAAGTAAATTGTCAAATGCAAATTGTTCTCTCATTCTCTTTAATGATTGCTTAATTGTTCTTGCTCTAATCTCACCAATTCCTTCTACATCGTCTAATTCTGCTATGTTTGCTACAAGTAAATTTTGAAACGATTTAAATCTTTTAACTACATTTTCTACTATATTGCTTGGCATTCTTGGTACTTTATTTAAAATTCTATATCCTCTTGTATATACATTTACTTCTTCATAGCTATCCTCTGATTTATAGCCTAATGCCTTTGCAATATTTTGTGGTATAAGTAAATCTTCATGTTCCATATTATGTAATTTTGATACTACTTTATCTATATTTTTTCCTACTAAATAATCTTTGATTATTAAATATTCTTCTTCCTCAATTCCATCTGTAAGCTCTTCTAATTGCATTTCAATAAGTCTTCCATCAGTACCTAATTCATATATTGCTTTTTGTACTTCATCTACAACTTGCATAAGCATTTCTGCTCTTTGCAAAGTTTCTATTACCATTTGAAGTGTTACAATATCATTAAATTCATATTCATTTAGCATATTTAATCTATTGTCTAAAACTTTTTTATATTTTTCTACTGTTTGTAATGCTTGATTTGCTTTATTTGCAACTCTTGAGGTATCTTCTAGAACATATCTATTATCATCTTTATAAATTGTTATAATACCTCTTCTTTGAGATATACTAATTACAATATTACCTGTTTGTTTTGCAACTCGTTCTGCTGTTCTATGCCTAGTACCTGTTTCCGTTGTAGATATGCTTTGAGAAGGTATTAATTGTGCATTTGCAAATAATATTTTCTTTAAATCTGAACTTAGAATAATTGCTCCATCCATTTTTGCGAGCTCATACATCCTAGCTGGTGTATAGTCCACATTTATATTAAAACCTCCATCAACTATATCCATTACTTCTTTGTTTTCAGCAATTACAATTAATGCTCCTGTTTTTGCTTTTAAAATATTGTCCAGGCCTTCTCTTATTTCTGTTCCTGGTGCAATCAATTTCAAAATATTTAAAAAATCATTTTCTTTAATTGTCAATTTTCTCAACTCCTAGTTTTTAATGCCCACTGCTCTTAAAGCATCATTAATATTTTTCACTCCTATTATATCTAAATTATAGGATTCTTTCAAGTTCTTTTTGTTATTTTCTGGTATAAGGCATTTTTTAAAACCTAACCTTTCTATTTCTTTTAATCTTTTATCTATTAAGTTTACACTTCTTATTTCTCCTGTAAGACCTACTTCGCCTATAACTGCTATATCTTTAGGTATTGAAATATTTTTAAAACTTGATGATACAACTAGTGCTATTCCTAAGTCTATTGCAGGCTCTGAAATTTTCATTCCACTTACAACATTTAAATACACGTCTTGATTTCCAATTGCCAAATTTGCTCTTTTTTCTAAAACAGCTATAAGTAATGCTAGTCTATTAAAATCTACTCCATTTGCTGTTCTTTTAGGAATTCCATATACACTCATTGTAGTTAATGCTTGAATTTCAACTAAAAGTGGTCTTGTTCCTTCTATTGTACATACTATAACAGAACCAGAATATTTATCGTTTCCTTCTGAAATTAAAATAGAGGATGGATTTTTTACTTCGCACATTCCTTCATTTCTCATTTCGAACATTCCTACTTCATTTGTTGAGCCAAATCTATTTTTAACACTTCTTACAATTCTATATGAAAAATATCTTTCTCCTTCTATATAAAGTACTGTATCTACCATATGCTCTAGCACTCTTGGTCCTGCTATATTTCCATCTTTTGTAACATGTCCTATTATAATTGTTGTAATTTGATTTTGTTTACATACTCT
>USTA01000098.1 GCA_900557475.1 uncultured Clostridium sp.
CTTCCTCCCGCCACATTAAAACTAAATCTTCCTTTATCAAATCCTCTCATTTTTGCCTCATTTGTAGTTGCAAACAAATCTCTTATTATGTCAAAAACTCCTGTATATGTTGCTGGGTTTGATCTAGGTGTTCTTCCAATTGGAGATTGGTCTATATTTATTATCTTATCTATGTTATGTAGTCCCTTAATTTCTTTGCATTTCCCTACTCTTTCGTTTGAACCATTAAGATTCTTATTAATATTTTTGTATAGTACCTCATTTATTAGTGTACTCTTTCCAGAACCAGAAACACCAGTTATGCAAACAAACTGACCTATTGGAATTTTTGTACTTATGTTTTTTAAATTATTTTCCTCTGCTCCTAATACTTCTATATACTTCCCGGTTAACTTTCTTCTTGACTTAGGAACTGTTATCTGCTTTTTTCCTGATAAGTATTGTCCTGTTATAGAAGTTTCTACCTTAGAAATCTCCTCTGCTGTTCCCTGTGCCATAACCTTTCCACCGTGAACACCTGCATATGGACCAATGTCTATAACTTGGTCTGCTGCATACATTGTATCTGTATCATGTTCTACTACAATTACAGAATTTCCAATGTCTCTTAACTTTTTTAGTGTTGCAATCAACTTATCATTATCCCTTTGGTGAAGTCCTATACTTGGTTCATCAAGTATATACATAACACCAGTTAATCCAGATCCAATTTGTGTTGCTAAACGTATTCTCTGAGATTCTCCACCTGAAAGTGTTGCTGCATTTCTTGAAAGAGTTAAATAATCTAGTCCAACATCTATTAAAAATTGTAGCCTTGTATTTAATTCTTTTAAAATTTGATCTGCTATTATTCCTTCTTTTTCTGTTAATACTAATTGATTCAAATATTCTTTTATATGCAAAATAGACATATCTGTAAGTTCTTTTATATTTTTAGTACCTACTTTTACAGCTAAGCTTTCTTTCTTTAGCCTTGCTCCATGACATTCTGGGCATGGCATATTTCTCATATACATTTCATAAAATTGAATCATTCCTGCTGATTTAGTTTCTCTGTGCCTTCTTTCTAGTGTTGGAATAACACCTTCAAAAGGCACTTTATTTTTTCTAATTCCAAATGCAGTTTCATATTCGAACTCTATTTCTTCACTGCCAGTTCCATATAAGATTTTATCTAAAAATTCTCTTGGAAGTTCTTTTATTGGTCTGGAAATGTCTACACCATAGTGTTTTCCAATTGCTTCAAAATACATTTTTGCAATTGTATCTCCCTTTTTCATTGTACTAGCTCCAAAAGCTTTAACTCCGTTATATAATGTCAAATTTTTATCTGGAATTATTAAGTCTTCATCCATTTTCATTAAATAACCTATTCCTGTACAACTTGGGCAGGCTCCCACCGGATTATTAAAAGAAAACATTCTTGGTGAAAGTTCTTCAAAACTTATATCACAATCTGGACAAGCGTAGTTTCCACTATACATGTGCTCTTCTCCACCTTGCATGGAAATTGTTACTAAATTATTAGCATTTTTCATAGCAGTTTCCACAGATTCGGTTAATCTTCCTCTAATATCTTCCTTTATTACTAATCTATCTATTACTATATCTATACTATGTTTCTTTTTTCTATCTATTTCTATATCATCTGTAAGTTCATATATCTCGTTATCTATTCTTGCGCGCACAAATCCTTCTTTTTGAAAATCCTCTAGTAGCTTTTTATATTCACCTTTTCTTCCTCTAATGACTGGAGCTAAAACCTGTATTTTACTTCCAATAGGCAATTCTAAAATGCTATCTATGATTTGATCAATTGATTGCTTCTCTATTTTTTTACCACACTTTGGGCAATATGGAATTCCTATTCTTGCATATAATAAACGAATATAATCATAAATTTCTGTAACCGTTCCTACTGTTGATCGAGGATTTTTTGAAGTTGTTTTTTGATCAATTGATATAGCGGGAGAAAGTCCATCTATTGACTCTACATTTGGTTTATCCATCATCCCTAAAAATTGTCTAGCATATGAAGACAAACTTTCTACATATCTTCTTTGCCCTTCTGCATATAATGTATCAAATGCTAATGAAGATTTTCCAGAACCAGATAATCCTGTTATTACAACTAATTTATCCTTAGGTATTTCTATATCTATATTCTTTAGATTATGTTCTTTTGCACCTTTTATAATAATTTTATCATTCATATAATTGCCCCCCATAACACGAACATTATAAAACGTTTGTTTTATAATGTCAATAGTGTTTACATATTTTTTCAAATTTGTTATAATATATTTAGTTTATACAGTTTAAATGTATTTGATTTCTACTAAAGGATTAAGCTTTAGAGAAGTCAAGAGAGGAATTTATTACATATGGAAAATTTTAAAAGTAGAATTGAAGATATTAAAGAACTTGAATATATGATTGATGTACTTATTCAAAAAAGAAAAGAGGAAATAATTAATAATAAAGAGTTTATTACTGATATAAAAAAATATTCAAATGTACCTGCATTTAAAGTAAAAAATGGAAAAAGCATTTCGGAAGGACAATCTGTTTATGGAGTTCTAGTAGATAAAGATGGTATTATTCATCGTCAGTTCTTTAACCAAGATGCGGATTTACTTTTAGAGCTTCCTGAAAGTACATATGTTGGTTCTGTTACTCTTCAAAGTATGAATTATACATTAGAGCAAAATGATTTGCTCGTTTATTTAGCAAAATCTGATGTAGGCCATATGTATGACGAAATGCTTTCAGCATTAGAAAGAGAGCAGATGAATATGTTTGCAGAAGATCTAGAAATGTATTCAAATTATGTAAAAAGTTTGGATTTAACTATGTTAGATGCCAATTCTGTTGTTTCATCTCAAAATACTATGAAAAATGATTTTGATATTACTAATCCAAATAATAGCGAAGCTACTCAAGAACAAATAGCACAATTTAGAAATTTAGGTTTTGAAATAGATACATCAGAACTTGCAACATCTGACCATACTATAAAAGAGCTTCTAAACACTTCCTCTAGCACATTATTAGTTGTGAAAGTAAACTCTGATTGGAAAGTATTTGGTCTTGATGAAAATGGTAAGTTAAAATTAGAAGATAATTTACAAATTGTAGATAATACAACACCTTTTTCAGTTGTTACAAGTGATGGAAAGCTAGAGAATAAAATCCCAACTGTTGAATTTAGAAGAAAAGATAATCCTGATTATTCTATAACATTGGATAGAACAACCGAAGCTGAAGAACGTGCATATTTGGTTGTAGGAAATAGCCGTGCTTCTACTGAGCTTGAGTCAGAAACTATAAAAGCGCCTTATGTAGATGTAAAGAATAATGAGATAATACAAGAAGCGGCAGAAAATCCTGACAAAGTTGATTTAGATGCCGATAATGATTTAGATGATTCATATGACCCACATGAGCCAGAAGCACCTAGCGAAAGGCATCTATAATTCAAATTTATTTAAGCTAAAGTCCTAACATTAATTATAGGCTTTAGCTTAAATTTTAATTAAATATTATTTCTATACTTTTTTTCACAAATTCATTTTTCATAAAATACTTCCAAACAGAACCTCTTAAATAATTTTCTATCATGCACATCCCTATTCCTTTATCTATTCCCACATTTTCACTTGCAAACCAAGGTTTTTCTCCATCTAAATTATAGCTATTTTGAAAACCATAATCTGACCAAAGTTCTGGAAAATTATTATAATAATACTCCATTGCACTTATTGCCTCCTTAGGAGTAAATACAATCGAGCCAACTGCACCAGATATTGCAATTGTTCCATCATTTTTCTCATCTACATCTTCTATACATGGCTTTGCGCCTATGTTTCCTTTATATCCATTTTTAGTAATACATGATGTAAGTCCCCATGAGTTTTCTCCATATGTTTTAAATTTATTTTTATTTTCAATACAATAATTTCTATTTGCTAAAGTCGCTTTCCTTGAATTTTCAAACCAATTAGTCCCTTCATTATCTTTTTTATTTCTAAAATCGAAAAATGCATGTGAATATTGATATGCAAATAAAGAGCCAAAATACGAATATATAATACCTTCTATTTCTCCAAAACCACCTTTTTTTCTTCCCCATATTCCTCTCTCCTTTACTCTCCGTTATTATATTTTTTTCATTATAACAGAAAAAACCCCGCAATGCACGGAGTTTTTCTCTCAGACCTTATAAAATGTCCACAACTACCTTTTTATCGTCCTTA
>USTA01000099.1 GCA_900557475.1 uncultured Clostridium sp.
TGCTGATAATAAGAATATCCATATTCAAATGCATTAAGATCTATTAATTTTTTTGAAATCGAAACATAAGCATCAACATCATCATTCACAGTTATTACTTCATTTTCAGGATAATAAAAATATCCACTTATAGGTTTGTACTCTGTATTCCCTATTTTTCTATTTACCAAGTTATTATTTTCAAACTTGGCTTGATAATAACCTTTTGCATTTTTCTTAAAGTTATTTAATGTTTTATAATCAGTATTAGTTACTATCTCACCTGTAGTATTATTTTTTATAAAATATTCAATACCTCTCATATCTTTAAGAATTTTTTTAGATTCAGACTTTAGCTTTTCTGCAAATTCCTTTTCAGTCATATTTATATCTTTTTCACTATCATAATAGTATATTCCTTCATTATAGTCATAATAATATGAACCTGTTGCTGCAGCATTTGGATTATATTTATCTTTATTTTCTGAATCTATAACAGAATATTTTAAATTTGTTAAAATACTATTCATAACCTTTTGGTTAAAATATTTACTTTTAAAATAGTTCTTCTCTATTTGCATTCCATTATCTCGCACATCTGAAGTTATTGAACTATAACTAAAATCAGCATTGTGAGTATATGCCAAAAATGAAATATTAATTCCTAAAAAGATTGATAAACATATCAAAAATCCTAGCAAAAAAATAAATAAAGCAATGATTTTTTGTATAGAGCAAACTATTCCAGAAATACAAAACAGTCAAAAGGAAAGAAATGTAGATTTTGAAAATAAAGTAAGATATGCATTTTTAGATGAAGTAGAGGTAATTACATCAACTAAAGAAAAAGAAGAAAAAAATGAAGTAAATGCCAAAGAAAATGTAAAAAAGGAAGAGTTAGTAGAAGTAGCAAATAAAGAAGAAAAAATAGAAGAGAATAATAATTTAGATAAAGAAGCAAAGGTTACAGAGGTACAAAATAGTGGTGTAAATCCCAAGTCTACTAATGAATATCAAGGGGTAAAAATAAATAATTCAACCAATTATGATTTAACAGAAGACATATTAAAACCAGATATAACTGTTAATAAAAATAAGGTAGCTATCTATCATACACATACTTGTGAAAGTTATACTCCAACAGAAAAATATCAATATAAAGCAAGTGGAAATTTTAGGTCAATAGACTTAAATTATTCAGTAGCAAGAGTAGGAGATGAACTTTCAAATTATTTGAAAAAATATAATGTAAATGTGGTACATGATAAAACATACCATGACTATCCAGCATATAATGGCTCATATTCAAGGTCACTTCAAACGGCAAATAAAGTTACAGCAGCAAATAAAGATGCAGATATAGTGATAGATTTACATAGAGATGCAATAGGAGATGCATCATATGCTCCAAAAGTAAAAATAGGAGATGAATATGTATCTCAGCTTATGTTTGTAATAGGGTCAGATGGAGCTAACTCATCACATAAAAATTGGAGAGAAAATTTGAAGTTTGCGATAAAAGTACAAAAAAAGGCAAATGAACTTTATCCAGGATTATTTAAACCAATAATACTTAGAAACTCAGAATATAATCAACATGTAGCAAAAGCTGCTTGTATAATTGAAGTAGGAGCAACAGGAAACACATTAGAAGAAAGTATGGGAGCAATGAAATATTTAGCAAGGATATTAAATGAAATATAGAAAATAAGCATGAAATATATTGAAAAAAAAGATTAAATAGTATAGAATGTTTTGTGAGAGCAAAGGAGGAAAAATAATGGCAAAAGTGAAACTAGATTTAAAAAACTTAGGAGATATTAAATTAGATATATTAGAACATGCAGGAGTAGTAGAAGAAATTCATAATGAACTTATAGCTGAAGCGGAAGAAGAAAATAACTTTTTGGGATGGCTAAATCTACCAGAAGAGTATGATAAAAAAGAATTCGAGAGAATAAAAAAGTGTGCAGAAAAAATTAGAAGCGATTCGGACTTTTTAGTAGTAATAGGAATAGGGGGCTCTTATTTAGGAGCTAGAGCAGTAATAGAAGCATTACATAGTTCCTTTGATAGTTATAAAAGAGAAAAAAGTACGAAAGTCATTTTTGTGGGAAATAATTTAAGCTCAGATTATATAAATGATGTAATAGAAGTTTTAGAAGGAAGAGATTTTAGCATAAATGTAATATCAAAGTCAGGAACAACAACAGAACCTGCAATTGCTTTTAGAATTTTTAGAGAGATAATAGAAGGAAAATATGGAATAGAAGAAGCCAAAAAGAGAATATATGTTACTACTGATAAGAAAAAAGGTGCACTTAAAAAATTATCAGAGGCAGAAGGATATGAAACCTTTGTTATTCCAGATGATGTAGGTGGTAGATTTTCAGTATTAACAGCAGTTGGGTTGCTTCCAATTGCTGCAAGTGGACTAGATATAGATAAACTAATGGAAGGTGCAAGGGTAGCAGAAGATAAATATGGAGATAGTTTACTTGAATATAATGAGTGTTATAAATATGCAGTTTTAAGAAATTTATTATATGAAAAAGATAAATCTATTGAAATGTTAGTTAGTTATGAGCCTAAGATGCATTATTTTATAGAGTGGTGGAAGCAATTATTTGGAGAAAGTGAAGGAAAGGACGGAAAAGGGTTATTTCCAGTAGGCGCAGAATTCACAACTGATTTACACTCATTAGGACAATATATTCAAGATGGTAGAAGAATTTTATTTGAAACAGTATTAGATATTCAAAAAGTAAACAAAGACATAATAATAAATATGGATGAAGATAATCTAGATAATTTAAATTATTTATATGAAAAGAAACTTAGCTATGTAAATAAAAAAGCAATGGAGGGTACAATAAAAGCACATGTAGAAGGTGGCGTTCCAAATATAGTTTTGCATATTGATGCGTTAAACGAAGAAACAATGGGTCATCTTATTTACTTTTTTGAAAAGGCATGTGCAATGTCAGCAAAACTATTAGAAGTAGATCCATTTAATCAACCAGGAGTAGAAAAATATAAAACAAATATGTTTAAACTTCTAAAAAAACCAGGATATTAAACATTTTAAGAATGAGCAAAAGACTAATAGTAATAGGGAAGTAAAAATAAGGAAGGAGATTTTTAGTGCAAGAATTAATAATTCAAACTATTGAAAATTGGGGATATATAGGAGTATTTTTACTAATTGCAGTAGAAAATATATTTCCACCAATTCCATCTGAAGTAATACTAGCATTCGGGGGATTTGCAACAGCAAAAACCAACCTTACACTTATAGGTGTTATAATTGCAGCAACACTTGGTTCAACATTTGGAGCACTAGTTTTATATTTTATTGGAAGGCTACTAAATAAAGATAGATTAGAAAAAATTGTATCTGGAAAAATAGGAAAAGTACTAAGATTAAAACCAGAAGATATAGAAAAGGCAAATAAATGGTTTGAAACAAAAGGACAGAAAACAGTATTTATATGTAGATTTATTCCAATTGTAAGAAGCCTAATATCGGTGCCAGCAGGAATGTCAAAAATGGGAATGCCAAGATTTTTGATTTATACAATTTTAGGTTCAACAATTTGGAATACAGTATTAGTATCATTAGGAAATGCACTAGGTGCTTCATGGGAAAAAGTTGCAAAAGTATTTGATGAGTTTTCAAATATAATTTTAATTATATTAATAATACTAGCAATCGGAGGAATATATTATTGGTTTGGAGTAAGAAATAAGAAAAAGGAGAAAACAGAAAACAAAGATGGAAAAAATAAAAGCTCTAATTAAAAAATTTTGTACAAGAGAAGTAATAATGTATGTAATATTTGGAGTGTTAACAACATTAGTAAATTTAGCTGTTTCATTTGTATTAGAAGGAGCACTAAAAATTGACGGAGCATGGGCAAGTGCAATTGGAATTATATGTTCAATAATATTTGCCTACTTCACAAATAGAAAATGGGTGTTTATAAGCAATGCAAAAGGATTTAAAGAAAATTTCAATGAATTTATTAGATTTATTTTAGGACGAGCTGTAACAATGTTACTTGAACAAGGGGGAGTCATAATATTTTATACAGTAATGAAATTGCCATTTATGCCAGTAAAATTGTCATTAACAGTAATTGTAATAATTCTTAATTTCTTCTTTAGCAAATTTTTTGCATTCAAGAAAAATGAAAAAAAAGGAGAATAAGTTGAAAGGTAGTTTTAGTAAAGTAGCAGCAAATGAAAACAATCCTAAATG
>USTA01000100.1 GCA_900557475.1 uncultured Clostridium sp.
TAATTTTATTTTCTGTACCTGCAACAGTTAATTTGAATTTGCTATGTTCCCTTTCTTCTTCATTTGGATTTATTATAATTTCATTTTCTACATATCCAACATTTACAGCAGCTGTTGGTCCATTCCAAGGTATATCTGAAATTGAAAGTGCTGCTGATGTTCCAATATTTGCGCATACTTCTGGTGAACAATCTTGGTCCATTGAAAGTACTGTATTTACTATGCATACATCATTTCTAAAATCACTTGGAAATAATGGTCTTATTGGTCTATCAATTGCTCTTGAAGTTAAAACAGCTTTATCTGCTGGTTTTCCCTCTCTTCTGTTAAAACTACCTGGTATTTTTCCTACTGCATATAATTTTTCTTCATAGTCAACAGATAGTGGAAAAAAGTCAACTCCATCTTTTGGTTCTTTTGAAGCAGTAACATTTGTCATTACTACTGTGTCTCCATATTTTACAGTAACACTACCATTTGCTTGTTTAGCAAACTTTCCTGTTTCAATTACTAGCTTTCTTCCTGCTAATTCGGTTTCATAAGTTTTTATCATATTCCTCCTCTTTCTATAATCGACTTAGGAGTAACCTCTATGATATATTAAATTAATACATCATACAAGCTACCTTCTAAATCAATTATTATAAAAATTTAAGTTATATATAATGTAAACAGGCGTTAGCTAAAATAAAGCAAAACGCCTGCTGAACAATTATTTTCTTAAACCTAATTTTGCAACGATATCTCTGTATCTTTGAACATCTTTTTTTACTAAGTAGTTAAGTAAGTTTCTTCTACTTCCTACCATTTTTAAAAGTCCTCTTCTTGAATGGTTGTCTTTTGGATGAACTTTTAAATGTTCTGTTAAATCATTAATTCTTTCAGTAAGTAGAGCGATTTGAACTTCTGGAGAACCAGTATCTTTTTCGTCTCTTCTGTAAGTTTTAATAATTTCTTCTTTTCTTTCTACTGTCATAATTACACCTCCTAATAATTTATGCCTTTAACTGAGCTAAAGTGGTGTGTTTTCCTAAAGCTAAGTCAAAGCACTTATATATAATACCATATATATTTATAAATTTCAAGTATTACTTATTTTATTTTTTATACTAATGCACCTAATACCAATATTCCTATATTATCTCTATAAATTTCTTTAAATTGAGATAATGGTAATGGATTCGTTCCCTTTCCTGCTTCTATTGTATAACCTGGTCTATTATATTCTTTTATAAACCAATCCTTATAACCTGCATTTGCTGCTCCTTCTGGCGTTACTTCCAAAGAATATCCGCTTACTTTGCTAAATATTTTTCCTATTTCTTCTGCTTCACTAGGATTATAACTTTCATACTTCCAGTATATTACTTCTCCTTGAGTATGGTATGATAAAATTAGTCTAAAATTATGACTTAGCGTATAATTATAAATTGCAAGTGCTTCAGGCTCTGTAAGTGGTCCATATCCAACAAAATCACGTGGAGCTGGTCTATTAAAGCCTAAACTATATTTTATTTCTTTTGCTTTTTGCCAACCTGCTGGAAATTGTAGATTTAAGTCCACTCCATTATAATTGGCTTTCCAACCATTTGGAAACGGAATTTCATAAAAACTCTCTGCTATTTTTTTATAATGGTTAAATTCTTCTGTTCCTTCTTTTATATCTCCTGTAATAAGACTAACTCCATCTGGATTGAGCATAGGTACAATGAAAATTGAAGAGCTCTCAAATATTTTTCTTGCACTATGTTCAAAAACATCTTTATTTTCTACATAAGCCATACAAAAATCTTCTACAAATTTCATAAGAATAAGTGAAGTTATCCATTCGTTTGCATGAATAGATGCACTGTACATTACTTCATTAGGTCCTGTACCTATTCTTATGGCTGGAATCTGTCTTTTATTAACACTTTCTCCTATGTTTTCAATTTGTAAAAAGGGATATTTTGCTTTTAACGCGGTTATATCCCTTTTCATTTTATTATAAGTATAATTTTCGTTTGTTTTAACTATTTCTGAATTCATATTATCACCTAAGTAATTATATGATTTTTTTATAAAAGTGTGCCAAAAAATTATAAAACTAATTTACAGAAAGATTTCTTTCCTTTCTTTAATATAGCACCGTTTTTTAATTCTTCAATAGATAGTTTATATGACATGTCTGTAACCTTTTCGTCATTTAAGCTTACTCCTCCTTGGCTAATTAGAGTTTTTGCTTGACCTTTTGATGTAGCAAATCCAGCTTTTACAATTGCATCAATAATGCTATCCCCTTCTTCTAATACTGCCTCTGGCATATTTTCTGAGCTTCCTTTTCCTCCAAATAAGCTATTTGCTGCTTCTTCTGCTTTCTTTGCTTCTTCTTCACCATGAACTAATTTAGTAATTTCATATGCCGCAACTTTTTTTGCTTCATTTAAAGCCTCTCCTTCTTCTTTTGTTAATTCGTTTACTTTGTCCATAGGAAGAAATGTTAACATACATAAAACTGTTTTTATATCACTATCTGCCACATTTCTCCAGTATTGGTAAAATTCATATGGAGAAGTTTTAGTTGAATCCAACCATAATGCACCCTTTTCGGTTTTTCCCATCTTTTTTCCTTCTTTAGTAGTTAGAAGTTTAAATGTTAGGGCAAAAGCATCATCATGTCCTAATTTTCTTATTAAGTTTGCTCCTCCTATGATGTTAGACCATTGGTCATTACCTCCTATTTCCAATTTGCATCCATATTCATTATACAAATGCAAAAAGTCATATGATTGCATTAGCATATATCCCATTTCAAAAAATGTAAGCCCTGTTTCTAGTCTATTTTTATAGCACTCTGCTGCAAGCATTTTATTTACTGAAAAATGTGAACCAATCTCTCTCATAAATTCAATAAATTTTAAATCTAAAAGCCAGTCCGCATTATTAACAATAATCGCTGCATTTTTGCCTTCAAAGCTTAAAAATTTGCTAGCTTGTTTTTTTATTGCTTCCACATTTTTGTTTATTTCTTCTCTTGTAAGCATTTTTCTCATATCAGTTTTACCTGATGGGTCTCCAATTGCAGCTGTACCTCCACCCATTAAAATTATTGGTTTATGCCCTGCTTTTTGCATATATGAAGATACCATAAGTGAAACAAAATGTCCTACATGAAGACTGTCTGCTGTTGGATCAATTCCAATATAAAATGGTACTGACTCTTTGCTTAAAAGTTCTTTTAAATTTTCTTTGTCAATTGTTTGCTCAATGTAATTTCTTTCTTCTAATATGTCTATAATATTTTCCATAATTCTTTGTATGATTAAACATACTCTCCTTTCTTTATTTTACTATGTCTTGATATACAATATTTTCTATATATTTTTTATTTTCTATTATATTATTTCGGATTATGCTTCCACAAATAGGGATTTTCTTTTCTACTTTTACTTCTTCTATATTCATGTCTCTTGCCACGAACTTTCCATATTCCTCACTACTATAAAACCTATTAACTGGTATATTTTTAAAAATATTTTTTAAATAGTCTGTTTGAATTTTTATAGATTCTTCATCCATTCCATATTGTTTAGGCGGATTCTCCCCTAAAATTACATATGCTTTTGGAAACATTGTTTTTATCCAATTTGCTCTTGTTTTTAGTGGTATATTTGTAACATTCGTGTCATTTATTAATACATAAAATTCATCATTTTCTTTTATTCCCTTTTCAATAAGCAATTCATGTCCCTTATGAAGTGGAGCAAATTTTCCAATTGTAAATCCTATGTTCATTTATTTTATTCTGCAAATACCTTTCTTTATTTTATTTGGCATTTACATTATAATATATATTTCTAGCAATTTCAATACACTATGCCATAAAAATAAGACTGATACTCGGTTTTTAGCCTTTTTCAGTCTTACTCTATAAATATTAATAGTTTTCTGCTTTTATTTCAAAGTATGATTGTGGATGTGCACATACTGGACATACTTCTGGAGCATATTTTCCAATTACTATATGTCCACAATTTCTACATTTCCAAATTCTTTCGTCATCTCTGCTGAATACAAGTCCTTCTTCTACATTTTCTAATAATTTTAAATATCTTCTTTCATGTTCAGCTTCAATCTCTCCTACTGCTTCAAAAAGATATGCTATTTTATCAAATCCTTCTTCTTTAGCTTCTTCTGCCATTCTCTTATACATATCTGTATATTCG
>USTA01000101.1 GCA_900557475.1 uncultured Clostridium sp.
AGCATGTTTACTTATAAATTTATTCTTAAACTTTTTTATCCTTGTTTCTATTTTTTTACATGGTGAGTATAAAATATATGCTATTAAAATTCCTTCTAAAAATGGAGCAAGTATACTTAATAAATTTCCAAACCAACTTCCTATTCCAGAAAAATTATCTAGCAATTTGTAAATTAGTATAAGAACAACTCCTATTGATACCCAGTAAAACCATTTTTTAGTTCCCATTACCTTTTCTTTTTGCACTTTCATAGTTTAAATATCCTTTCTATTTTATAATCTGTTATACAATCAGTTTTATTTATGACTTTATATCTTCTATTATCTGATTTGATACACTTTTTTAATATATCTAGTATTGATATCCTCTTAATTATATAGAGCAATCATAAATGATTATTACTATCTTTTTTATAAATCAATATCTAATTCTACGGGACAATGGTCACTCCCCATAATTTCTCCTAATATTTTTGCATCTTTTATTTTTTCTTTCAAAGATTCTGATGTTATAAAGTAGTCAATTCTCCATCCTGCATTTTTTTCTCTAGCATGAAACATATATGACCACCACGAATATGTATCTCTTTTATCAGGATACATATATCTAAATGTATCTATAAAGCCTGCATCTAGAAGTTCTGTTAATTTATTTCTTTCTTCATCGGTAAAACCTGCACTATGATGATTTGTAGCAGGATTTTTTAAGTCAATTTCTTTATGTGCTACATTTAAATCTCCACAATAAATTACTGGCTTTTTCTTATCTAGTTTCACTAAGTATTCTCTTATTTCGTCCTCCCATACTTGCCTATAACCTAGCCTCTCTAATTCTCTTTTTGAATTTGGCGTATAGCAATTTACTAAGAAAAAATTTTCATACTCTAATGTAATAATTCTACCTTCTTTGTCATGTTCTTCTTTATCTAATCCATATGTTACATTTATTGGCTCTTTTTTAGTAAATACGGCTGTCCCTGAGTATCCTTTTTTCTCTGCACTATTCCAGTATGTATATCTATTTTTTAAAACTTCTGTTATATCTTCTGTTATTTGATTTTCTTGCATTTTTGTTTCTTGTATGCAAAATATATCTGCGTCTAAATTCTCAAAGGATTCTTTGAATCCTTTAGTTAGCACTGCTCTTAATCCATTTACATTCCATGATATTAACTTCATAATTTGATTAGCCTAAGTTACTAGAACTAAAGACTTTCCTCCTCTGGCATATTATAGCATAAATAATAAAAAAATCCAATAGCATAAATAAAATACTTATACTATTGGATTTTGTATTAATACCATCCTTTTCTACATGAATGGTTCCATGCTGCTGATGGACTTCCATATCTTCCTTTTATATAATTTAATCCCCAATTAATTTGAGTTTTATAATTTGTTAAATAATCTGTACCATATACAGCCATTTTTGTTGCTGGTAATGCTTGTGGTATTCCATGTGCTCCTGAACTTCTATTGTGTGCAGCTGGATTCCATCCACTTTCTTTATTCCAAAGTTTCACTAATGCTTGAAAGTCTGCATCTGACCATCCATAATCAAAACATCTTTTTTGTGCATATGCCTGATATTCACCAACAGAGCCTGTTACTCTTCCACCACTTCTTGCAGTAATTGCCTTTGTTCTTACTTCTACTATTTTGTCTACTGGTTCTTTTACTATTTCAGATGAAATTTCGGTTTTTTCTATTTCTGCACCATTTTGATATTTTATTCTATATGTTACTCTTTTTAAACCGTTTGAACCACTTTGTACTACTCTATTTTGTGTTGAACTGCTTCCTCCTGAAACATCTTTTGTAACTGTTTCGTATGGAATTTCTACTTCTTCTGTAACAACCTTTTCTACAATCTGTGTATAACTTGCTAATATTTCTTCAGCAGTTATATATTTGCTTTCATTATTAGAATTTCCTCTTGTTATTGTAATTGTTTTATTTTCTGTTAACTCTTCTTCAATTTTTGGAGTAACTGTTTCATTTTCTAAAACTACTACATGATTTTCCGCTAAAATATCTGCTACTTTTGTACTTGTTGTCATTACATTCATTTCATAGCCACTTGATAATAATATTTTAACAGATGTAAGCTTTTGGTTTGTAGCCATTACACTCATCATACCAGCTACCATTAATACAATTATTGTTAGTACAAGTATTTTTCTGAGTGAGATGGTTGCTCTCTCTTGCTTATTTTGTTTACTTATTCGTTTCCTCATAAAACCTCCTTTAAGTAACACAAGTATTATTATACTATCTTTTTTTAAAATTGTCAAATTTCGCAATCTTTCCCTCTATCTATGTCTTTTCATGCTATGCCTTGTTCGCTTTACGTAATATTTCCTTTGTAAGTGCGTATTTATCACCATTTTAATGTTTTTGTATATTTTTCTAATAAAAGTATTTAATCTAAATGTATTGTAAAAGACTATATAATGTGATATATTATACTAATATAATTAATAAAGGAGGTAACTTAAGTATGTGGCTAATTATATTATTAGCAGTTATTATAGTTATTGCTATTGTGATTGCCTCAATATATAACAATTTAGTAACATTAAGGCAACGTGTAAATAATGCTTGGAGCCAAATTGATGTTCAACTTCAAAGAAGATTTGACTTAATTCCAAATTTAGTTGAAACTGTAAAAACTTATATGTCTCATGAAAAAGATACTTTAAGTAAGGTTACAGACTTACGTACATCTTGGTCAAATTCTAAAACAATAAAAGAAAAAGCTAATTTAGAGAACGAATTAACTGGTACTTTAAAAACAATTATGGCAGTAGCAGAAAATTATCCTGATTTGAAAGCAAATGAATCTTTTCTTTCATTACAAGCTGAACTTTCTGATACTGAAAGCAAAATTGCCTATTCAAGACAATTCTATAATGATACTGTAACAATGTATAATACTAAACTAGAAACTTTTCCTACAAATTTAATTGCTAGCATGTTTCATTTCTCTCCATCTACTTTATTTAATGTAGATAACGAAGAAGCAAAGAAGGCTGTAAAGGTTCAGTTTTAGTTTATAAAAGTAAAAAGAAGATTACATTTTTTTGTGGTACATAAAAAAATGTAATCTTCTTTTTTATTCTTTTATGCCAAAAAACTTCATTGCATTATCATATGTTATTTTTGCTACCTTTTCGCTTTTTTCTCCTTTTACCTCAGCAATTTTTGTTACAATATATTTTAAGTTCCTTGAATCATTTCTTGTTCCTCTTACTGGTTCTGGTGCAAGATATGGGCTATCTGTTTCTATAAGCATTTTTTCTAGTGGTATTATCTCTAAAATTTCCACTGCATTTTTAGAATTTTTAAATGTTGCTGGTCCTGCGACCGAAATATAGTATCCTAATTTTAGTGCTTCTTTAACTAATTCTCTATTTAGTGGGCAGCAATGAAACATTCCTTTTTTTAGAACAGGATTTTCTTTTATCATCTTTAAAGTATCCATTACTGCATCTCTTGTATGTATTACTATTGGAAGCTCAAATTTGTTTGCCATGTCAATTTGACGTTTAAAAGCCTCATATTGGATTTTTCTATCTGTATCATAATGGTAGTCTAATCCAATCTCTCCTACCGCCAAAATCTTTTTTGAGTCCAAATTAGTACTAATTAACTCGTCTATTCTTATAATATCTTCTTCCCAAGACATGCTTAAATCATTTGGCGAAATCCCAGCAGTAGTATATATATAATCATTCTCTAAAGCTAACTTTAGTCCATTAACGCTACCTTCTAAACTATATCCTGCACTCACAATTTTTTCAACGCCGGATTTATGTATTTCGGCAAGTAATTCTTCCCTATTTTCGCAAAACCTCTCATCATCATAATGGCTATGTGCATCAAACAATTTCATCTTCCTATTTTTCTTCCTTCCTAGCAATTGCCGTTGCAATTGCATATTCTTTAAGATGTGACAAACTTAAATCTACTTCTATATTTGAAAGTTCTTTTTTCTTAAAGCTAACAAATGGCTTTCCTTTATTATCATTAAGTATTTCTATATCTTTCCATCCAATTTCATATTTATTTTCTAAAAATTCTGAAATTGCTTTAAATATTGCCTCTTTCCCTGCAAACCTAGCAGCATAATGTTGATATTTCATTTTATTTTTTGATTCACAATATTCAATTTCAGCAGGTGTAAATACCCTATTTAAAA
>USTA01000102.1 GCA_900557475.1 uncultured Clostridium sp.
TTTACTTTGTAATTTTACAATATATTCATAACTATACTCATTTTCTCCTTTTTCATTAACAATTATTCCTTCATAATTATTCTCCTTTTTTAGGCTTTTCCAGACCTTTTCATAATCTCCCATAGGAATTTTTAAATAATAAAATAATATTATTAGAAAAATAAATAAAAGGGCTATATAGCAGATTGGTCTTTTCATTCCATTCCTTCCTCTATGCCCCATTATAACTTAATTTACAAAATTATTTTTTAGTTGTTGATAAATACTTTTTCATCATATATCCTGAACCGTCGCTTAAGTTAACTTTGTACCATTCACCTTTTTCTCCGTTTACAGTTACAGGAGTATTTAATCCTACACTAGTAACTATTTCTGATTCAGTTGAAGTACTTTCTCTTACATATACTGCTTCAACATTTACATACATTGTAGCTGGAAAATCTATATCTTCTTTTAGATTTCCATCATTAATTACTTCTTCTGGAAAAGTTTCGTTTTTATCTTGTGTATTAGTTATATTTTCATCGTTATTTACTGTATTATTATTTGCTACTTCGTTATTTGTAGTTTCATTATTTGCTTGTTCATTGTCATCTGAATTGTTATCTTCCAAGTTCGTATTTTCTAAGCCATTTACATTTTCTTTATATATCCAACCTGAAATATTGTCTGTTTGCACATATGCCCATTTTCCTGCAATAGATACAACTAAAACTTCGTTTCCTACCTTTAAATTTCCTATTTTAGTTGAATTTAATAGTGGCAATACATAAATATCTACATCTTTGTTAATTATACCTTTTGAGTTTGCTTTAGCTGGTACATCTTTATTTATTTTTTCTTCTTTTATTTTAACATATTCCTTATTTACATATCCTACATATTCATTATATTTAACTTTATACCATCCACTTTCTTCTAAAAGTATTTCAAATTCTGCATCTCCTGGCATTTTAGTTAAAAGTTTAGAACTAGCTGTTGCACTTTCCCTTAAATTTAAATAATCTGAATTTTGTATTGTTCCCGTTTTTGCAAATGTTATATTAATTCCTATAATTAAAGTTATAGCAATTATTGCTAGTACACTTATTATTCTATACTTCATATCTTTTTCCTTTCACTTTTAAAGTATATAATGGATTTTTCAAAATGTCAATAGCCCTAAAACGCAAAAAAATAGCAAGGTGTCACAAAAACCGTGACATCCCTACTATTTATATATTATTACTCAATTATTTCTGAAACAACTCCAGAACCAACTGTCTTACCACCTTCACGGATAGCAAATCTTAATCCTTGTTCAATAGCGATTGGTGTGATTAATTCGATTGTCATATCTACGTTATCTCCTGGCATTACCATTTCTGTTCCTGCTGGTAAGTCAATTAAACCTGTAACGTCTGTTGTTCTGAAATAGAATTGTGGTCTATATCCATTGAAGAATGGTGTATGACGTCCACCTTCTTCTTTTGTTAGAACGTATACTTGAGCTTTGAATTTTGTATGAGGATGAATTGATCCTGGTTTTGCAAGAACTTGACCTCTTTCAATTTCGTCTCTTTGAATACCTCTTAATAGAACACCTACGTTATCTCCAGCTTCAGCTTGATCTAATGTTTTTCTGAACATTTCGATACCTGTTACAACTGTTTTCTTAGATTCTTTTGATAAACCTACTATTTCAACTTCGTCAGAAAGTTTTAATTCTCCTCTTTCTACTCTACCTGTTACAACTGTTCCTCTTCCTGAAATTGTCATAACATCTTCGATAGGCATAATGAAAGCTTGATCAACTGGTCTTTCTGGTGTTGGGATATAGCTATCAACTGCTTCCATTAATTCTTTAATGCATTGATATTCTGGTGCTTCTGGATCTTTTGATGCTGATTCTAGTACTTTTAAAGATGAACCTTTTATAACTGGAATATCATCTCCTGGGAATCCATAGCTTGAAAGTAAATCTCTAACTTCCATTTCTACTAATTCTAATAATTCTGGGTCGTCAACCATATCACATTTATTTAAGTAAACAACGATGTATTTAACACCAACTTGTCTAGCTAAAAGTATATGCTCTCTTGTTTGAGGCATTGGACCATCAGCTGCTGATACAACAAGTATTGCTCCATCCATTTGAGCAGCACCTGTAATCATGTTCTTTACGTAGTCTGCGTGACCTGGGCAGTCAACGTGAGCATAGTGTCTGTTATCTGTTTCATACTCAACGTGTGCAGTATTAATTGTGATACCTCTTGCCTTTTCTTCTGGTGCACTATCAATTGCTGCATATTCTTCAAATTGTGCATATCCTTTTAAGCTTAACCATTTTGTTATAGCTGCTGTTGTTGTTGTTTTACCATGGTCAACGTGACCGATTGTTCCTATGTTAACATGTGGCTTACTTCTAACAAATTTTTCCTTAGCCATTTTTAAATCCTCCTTAATTTTTTATTTATTAATCTTAAACATTAATAACTTTGTTTTGCATTCATATTCTATAATATTTTACTAAAAAATGCAAGTATTTTAGTCTTGTTTCTTTGTTCTTGAAGAAACTATTTGTTCTAAGATAGATTTTGGTACTTCTTCATAGTGTGAAGGTTCCATTGAATATGTTCCTCTACCTTGTGTTTTTGAACGTAAGTCTGTTGCATAACCAAACATTTCTGAAAGTGGAATAAATCCTCTTATTATTTGGTTACCACTTCTGGCTTCCATTCCTTCCATTCTACCACGTCTACTATTAATATCTCCAATAACATCTCCCATATATTCTTCTGGAACAGTTACTTCAACTTTCATAATAGGCTCTAATAGAACTGATTTAGCTTGTTTACATCCTTCTTTAAATGCCATTGAAGCTGCTATTTTGAATGCCATTTCTGAAGAGTCAACTTCGTGGTATGAACCATCAACTAAAGATGCCTTAAAGTCTATAACTGGATATCCTGCAAGTACACCACTCATTGATGCTTCTCTTAATCCTTCTTCTACTGGTTTGATGTATTCTTTTGGAACTGCACCACCAACGATTTTGCTCTCAAATTGTACCCCTGAACCTGGCTCTAATGGTTCCATTTCAAACCAAACATCACCATATTGACCATGTCCACCAGATTGACGAACAAATTTACCTTGAACTCTTACTTTATTTCTTATAGTTTCCTTGTAAGAAACTTGTGGCTTACCAACTGTACATTCTACTTTGAATTCCCTTTTTAATCTGTCTACTATAATGTCTAGGTGCAATTCACCCATACCTGCTATAATAGTTTGACCTGTTTCTTGGTCTGTCCATGTTTTGAATGTTGGGTCTTCTTCTGCAAGTTTCGCTAAAGCTACACCCATTTTTTCACTATTTGCCTTATCTTTTGGCTCAATAGCAATATCAATAACTGGCTCTGGGAATTCCATAGATTCTAGTATAACTGGATGATCTAAATCGCAAAGTGTATCACCTGTTGATACATCTTTTAATCCTACTGCTGCTGCTATATCTCCTGCATAAACCTTTTCAATATCTTGTCTATGGTTTGCATGCATAAGTAAAATTCTTCCGATTCTATCTTTCTTATCTTTTGTCGCATTTAAAATTGTAGAACCTGTTGTCATTGTTCCTGAATAAACTCTAAAGAAACAAAGTTTTCCAACAAATGGGTCTGTCATTATTTTGAATGCTAATGCTGAGAAAGGTTCTTTATCATCAGTCTTTCTATCTACTTCATTTCCATCTTCATCAACACCTTTAATTGCTGGAATATCTAATGGAGAAGGTAGATAATCTACTATTGCATTTAATAGTTCTTGAACACCCTTGTTTTTATATGATGAACCACATGTTACTGGAACTAATGTGTTTGCAAGAGTTCCTTTTCTTAAACCATTTTTGATTTCTTCTACTGATAGCTCTTCACCATCTAAGTATTTCATCATTAATTCATCATCTTGTTCTGCAACGGCTTCAATCATTTCTGCTCTATATTTTTCTGCATCTGCTTTTAATTCTTCAGGCACGTCTGTTTCTTCAATTTCTTTTCCCATATCGTCTTTATGGATAAACGCTCTCATTTTGATTAAATCAACAATTCCGGCGAAATTATCTTCACTACCTATTGGTAATTGAATTGGAACTGGGTGACAGCCTAATCTTTCTTTCATTTGCTCTACA
>USTA01000103.1 GCA_900557475.1 uncultured Clostridium sp.
CTATCCATATTTGAAGGTCTTCCACCATCTGAAATTATCATTATACTTGAACGTAAATGTTCTGCAACAATTCTTCTGCTTGCAATGTCATCTACTTTCTCTAATTCTTTTATTCTATCCATTATAGGGCTAAATAGTTCTGTGTCAAAAGGTGTTTCTTTTCCTTGAAGAAGCATTGTCATTCTTTCTAGGCCTAGCCCTGTATCAACATTTTTTTGAGTTAATTTAGAATATTTTCCGTCTTTTTTCAAATATTCCATAAATACGTTATTCCATATTTCTACATACTTTCCGCATCCACATGAAGGGTTGCAGTTTTCTGAACACTTTGGCTTTCCTGTATCATAAAACATTTCTGTATCTGGACCGCATGGTCCTTCTTCACCAGCAATCCACCAATTGTCTTCTTTACCAAAGAAGAATATTCTTTCTCTTGGTATTCCTGCTTTTTCCCAGCATGATGCTGTAAGTTCATCTCTAGGACAATCTTCATCACCTGCGAAACATGTAACAGATATTTTTTCTACTGGTATTCCAAGTTCCTTTGTTAAAAAATCATAACTCATTTGGATAGATTCTTCCTTAAAATAGTCGCCTAAAGACCAGTTTCCTAACATTTCAAAATATGTTAAATGTCTATTATCTCCAACCTCATCTATATCATTTGTTCTAACACATTTTTGATAATCTGTAAGTCTTGTTCCCTCTGGATGCTTTAATCCAAGTAGATATGGAACTAAAGGTTGCATTCCTGCTGTTGTAAATAATACAGATGGATCGTTTTCTGGAATTAATGGAGCACTTGGAATTACTTTATGTCCATGTTTTTTAAAAAAATTTAAATATTTATTTCTAATTTCTATTGCTTTCATAGTAGTTTCCTTTCAAATTAATTTTATCATTTTATTATTATTTGTCAATTGGTTAATTATTTATTTTGACAATTTTTCCTATTATTTCCTTTGTTTCTTTGTCGTTTTCTATACCTACTATCTCTATTATTTTATCTATGTAAGATTCATCTTCTGATTTAATTTTGCACATAATATAATTTGATGTATGACCTTTTAAATAACCATTTTCTTTTTCTTCTATTAACACTTTTAAATTTTTCCCTAAATTTTCTTCATTATACATATTCTGATATTTATCAGAAAGATTTAAAAGTCTTTTGCTTCTTTCTTCTTTTTTGCTTCCGTCTACTTGATTTACCATTTTTTCTGCTACTGTACCTTTTTTAGGAGAATATTTAAAAATGTGCATTTTATAAAACTTTATTTTTTCTAAAAATTTATATGTACTTTCAAAGTCCTCATCTGTTTCCCCTGGAAATCCTACAATTATATCTGTTGTAAGCATTACATCTATATAAGTTTTTCTTAACAGATTTACTATTTCTTCAAATTCTTCTGTCTTGTATCTTCTATTCATTGCTATTAAAGTTTTATTACATCCACTTTGAAGTGATAAATGAAAATGCGGACAGATTTTTTCTAGTTTTGATAATCTTTCTATAAAATCTTTTGTAATTAATTTAGGTTCTAATGAACCTAATCTAATTCTTTCTATTCCTTTTATTTTATTTATCTGCTCTAATAATTCTATAAGTCTAAAACCACCTGTATGCAAATCATCATTTGGATTGAATTTTACATATTCTTTACTATATCCATATTTTTCTCTATATTCCTCTGGATTTTTAAAATCTTTTCCATAGGATGCTAAGTGAATTCCTGTAATTACAACTTCTTTTATTCCTTCTTTTGAAATTTCTTCAATTTCTTTTAATATGCTATCTGGTTTTCTACTTCTTACTCTTCCTCTAGCATATGGAATTATGCAATAACTACAAAATCTATCACATCCATCTTGAACTTTTATTATTGCTCTATTTAATTCGGTATATGTTGTAGGTCCAAAGTCTAAAAATTCGCTTTGATTCATCACATCACTAACTTCTAAATCTTTTTTTCCTTCATATTCTTTTATTATATCTACAATTTTATTTTTTTCATTTACACCTAAAATTATATCTACTTCTGGCATTTTTTCTATTTCTTCTTTGGCTACTTGAGAATAGCAACCACACGCAATAATAACAGCATTTGGATTAAGTTCTTTGGCTCTTCTTAACATTTGTCTAGATTTTCTTTCAGCTATATTTGTAACACTACAAGTATTTACAATATATATGTCTGCTACTTTGTCTGTCAATTCATAGCCAGCACTTAATAATTGCTGTTTCATTGCTTCTGTTTCATATGTATTTACTTTGCATCCTAGCGTAAAAAATTGTACTTTCATAATAGTGCTATTATATCACATAGTTGCTCTTCTAGGCAAGAGTATTTGCTTTCAAAAATTCTTTATTCATCATATTTTATAACTCTTTCACCCTTTGGTATTCCCCATGGTGCGTTTGCTATTTCACCTTTCTTTTTGTGGATAATTACTTGAGCTAAATTCATACATTCATTAAAACATTTTGCATTAATTTCTTTTATTGTATTTGGTATTTCTATTTTTGTTATTTTGCTACATCTACACAAAAAGCCTTCTTTTAACACTTCTATATTATTTGATAGTTCAATTTCTGTCATTTCTCTTTGTTCATACAATGCATAGTCTTCAATTTTTTTTACACTATCTATAACTTTAAACTTTCCTGTTATTTTATATAATGGGCAAACTAAAACCGTTTTATTATCGCTATATAACACTTCATTTTCTATTTGAAATTTTTTATTTTCATTATCTATTTCTACTTTTGCATGAGGGGTATTTATAAATGCTCTACTTCCAATAAAAGTTACATTTTTTCCTATTTTTATCTTTTCTAATGTATTTGTTTCCATTACAAAAGCTGAATTCTCTATTGCTAATACTGTATCTGGTAATTCTATTATTTTTGCTATTTTTTCTGGTCTAAAAGCACCTACTCCTATTCTATTTATTCCTTCTTTAAACTTTATATTTTCTGTTTGTGTAAACGATAATACTAATATATTTCCCTCATAGAGTTGTTTATTTTCTACTGAAAATCTTGTATTTCCTTCTGCTATATTTACATTTTCTATACTTGGTGGAAACATCCCTCTATTTAAATTTTCTAATGACTTAGGTATATTTATTGTTTTAATGTTTTTATATTCACTTAATGATATCTTAAAATTTTTTATTCCCTCTGGTATTGAAAACGTATCTTCACTTTCTATATATGTTTTTGAAATGTATAACACGGTTTCTCTATTTTTCGGCATTAATAATCCACTTTCATATACATATAAATCATTATTTATGGTTATGTTTGTAAGTTTATTACATCCTCCAAATAAACCTTCTTTTAATGTAACTATTGTATTAGGAATAACTATATTCTCTAAGTTTGTACAATTTCCAAATGTATTTGCCCCTATTGTTTCAAGCCCTTCTTTTAGCTTTACTTTTGTAAGTTTAACACAATTTGCAAATGTCCCATTTTTTAATTCCTTTACTTTTGATGGTATTGTAATTTCTACAATATTAGTATCCCTAAAAGCTTCTGTTCCTATTTCTGTTATTGATTCTGGAAGAATAATAGTCGAAATTTTATTACTTGCTGCAAAGGCTCTTTCTCCTATTTTTTCTACTCCATCCATTATTATTACTTCTTCTAGTGTACTGTTATATGAAAATGCTTCTGATGCTATTTCTTTTACTGTTCCTGGTATTATTACTCTTTTTAGTCCATCTAGTCCTGAAAATGCTCCACTTCCTATTTTAGTTACATTACTTGGTATTGTTAGCGTCCCATCTGGGCTCATTAATTCTAAATTTGTATCTGCTGACTCTAAAACGCCATCTTCTATTTTGTATGGGTTAAATTCTATTCCTGCTATCTTTGCTGCTTGTACTTCTTTTTTGTCTGTTGATGTAAAAAACAGTTCTCCTTTTATTATTTCTAATTTATCTATATATCTCTCATCTAATTCTGGTATTATATTTAATATTGTACCTCCTATTTCTTTTTTGGTGTTATACTCCAATGTATTTTTTCCCGCTGATAAGGTTTCTGCCAAGAAGGTTTCGTTCTCAATTATTTTTTCTGCTTTGTACATTTCTAGCTTTTCTTTATAGCTTGCAAGTTTATTCCCTTCTACTGAAAGTTCTCCT
>USTA01000104.1 GCA_900557475.1 uncultured Clostridium sp.
TATGTAAAAATAAATAAAAGAAAGAGGAACAAAATGGCAAGTAAAGTATGGAAAAGATTACTTTTTATAATATTAATAATTGCTTGTTTATTTAATATAACAATAAAATTAGTAAAGAGAAATTCATTTAATAGTGAACTTCAATCATCAGTAGAGTATATGCAAAATTTGAATGAAATGGAAGAAAATGAATTAACTAAGGGCAATTAATAAAATTATTAAACTAAAGGAAAAAGTATGAAAAAAATAATAAAAAATAAATATTCACCATATATAATTATGGTGCTTTTGGCAATTTTTATATGCATACCACTTTTTACAATGAATTTGTATCTTCATAATGAAGCGATTCTTCATATGGTAAGAATTTTTGCAGTAGATGAAATATTAGATGCAGGGGTTTTTCCACCAATTATTAGTTACAAATTTATGGAAGGGTTTGGGTATGCAGTCAATTTATTCTATGGACCACTTACAACATATATCCCAATAATTTTCTTAAATATATTTGGAACATCTGGAATGGCTTTCAAGGTTTTTACTCTGCTAACAGTTATTTTATCTAGTATTACAATGTATAGATTCACATATCTAGTAACTAAAAGAAGAATAATTAGCTTAATTACGAGTTTAATATATATATCTATGCCATATAAACTATCAGACATTTACGCAAGAAATGCAATAGGAGAGTATACGGCTTTTGTTTTTATTCCATTAGTATTTGAAGGTATTTATAAAATATTAAATACAAATAAAAAAAGTTATGCTTTGGCATTAGGAATTATAGGCTTAGTTTTATCACATACTATAAGCACAATTTATATAGCAATTTTTTCAGCTATTTATGTTTTAATGAATTTCAAAAAACTAAAAGATATAACTGTATGGAAAAGAGCTGGAACAAATATTTTGATTGCGGTTTTAGTATGTGCTTTTTATGTAATTCCTATTCTAGAACATAATGCTAGTACAACATATCTACTTATGTCAAAAGAGGATTTTGGTAGCACTGGTGAAGACGTAGCAGAAGCATCATTAAGTATTAGTGATTTATTAGCAAATGAAGCAGGAACGCAGGAAATAAGATTTTCAATTGGGTTGGTGACTATTGTATTAACTGCTCTTACCATAGTATGCTTTAAGAAAATTGATAATAAATATAAAAATATATATTTACAATTTGGAATATTAGCAGTAATTACATTAATTTTATCTACAAATATCTTTCCATGGAAATTTATGCCTCATTTCCTTACAGTAATACAATTTGCATGGAGAAACTTAGGTTTTTTTGCATTTTTTATTGCTTTAATATGTGGTATAAATGCAGTAACATTTGTAGAAAAAGTAGTAAAAAAAGAAAACATAAAAGAGACATTTATTTTTGGTGTTATCTTTAGTATATTTGTATTTACAGGCGTTGGGACACTTAGAGATTGGCATTTTGATAATGTGTCAGAAGAAAGTGAATTGGATAAATCTTTAAGTAATGAGAGCATATATGCACTAAAGATAAATAGGGACTATTTACCTAAGAAAGCATATAAAAATTTAAAGTATTTAATGGATAGAGAAAATAAAACTCTAATTTTAGAAGGAAATGCTAATATTACTCATGAAGAAAAAGAAAAATTACAAGATAAAATAAGTCTTGAGAATATAGAAGAAAATACAGTACTCGAGCTACCATATTTGTATTATATGGGATACAATATAGAAGTAAGATATGATGAGCAAGAATACAACAAAATTAAATATGAAGAATCAGATAATGGATTTATGCAAATAAGGTTAAAAGAAGCTGAAAATATAGAAGTAAAAATTGAGTATAGAGGAACAGTTATAGAAAAATTAGGATATGTAATTTCAGTAGTAGGAACAATTCTATTGATATTAGTTATTGTAAAAAATAGAGGTAAAGAGGTTGAAAGAAAAGTTAAAGAAGTATAGTGGTCCAATTATTATAGTTGCAATTAGCATCTTAGTATGTTTGCCAATGTTTGTGATGGATTTTAACATTCAATATGATGATGGAATTCAGCATATATGTAGATTAATAGGAACAGAACAATCTATTAGTGAGGGAAATAAATTTGGGGCTATAATGTCTAATTTTTGTAATGGATTTGGATATTCATGGAATTTGTTTTATAGCCCATTAACAAGTTTTGCACCATTAATTTTTAGAATATTTGGGCTTTCATATGCACTATGCTTAAAATTATTTATGCTATGCATAACAGTAGCATCTGGTTTTGCAATGAGAAGTTTTATAAAAACAATTTTAGATGGAATAGTAGACGAAAAAAGAAGAGAGCAAATTGCTATTTTAGCAGGAATAATGTATATTTGTATGCCATATAGATTAAATGACATGTATATTAGAGTGGCAGTAGCAGAACTTGCGTCATTTGTATTTCTTCCAATGGTATTTGATGGCTTATATAAAATTATAAATAAAGAAGAAAAAAGCTATTTACTAGCCATAGGCGCAACTGGAATGATTTTAAGCCATGTAATGATAACAACTTATGTAGCAATATTTAGTATTATTTATATACTAGTTAATTTAAATAAAATAATAAAACTAGAAAGTAAAAAGATTATAATTAATAAAAAAATAATTATAATGCTAATAAAGAATTTATTATTTATATTGTTATTTACAGGTTTTTATTTATTTCCACTATTAGAGTCAAAATTAAGTGCAGATTATGAAGTTTTTAATAGTGAGCATATGCTAAGAATTGATGCAATGAAAGCTCTTAAGCCAAATATAATAGAAATGATTATGCAAGTAGATGGAAGGATGGCATATGGAATAGGAATACTTACAATTTTAGGAATTGTTATTCGGAAATATATATGGTTTAGTTAGCAAAAAAAGTGAAATTATAAATATTCAAAAAGATAGAAATTATATATTCTTTACAATTTTAGGATTGGCTTTGATGATTATGGCTTTAGATATATTTCCGTTTGAAAAACTGCCTAAATTATTTACAATGATGCAATTTTCTTTTAGATTATTAGAATTTGCAGGATTTTTCTTAATAACAGTGTCAGCAATTTCATTAGGACTTATGTTTAAAAATTTTAATATGTATACAACAATATTTTTAGGAGCAATAAGCTTATTATGCTTACTTCCAAGTTTGGGACAAATTCCAACAGGAAAGGAGTACTATTTAGAGCAAAAATTAGAAGAAGGAATAAGCTTAAATGCAAAAACAGGTAGAGTTCATGCTGGTATGGCAAGTTTAGAGTATTTGCCAAGTAGAGCATTTGAAAATAAAGAATATATAATAAATAGAAAAGATGAGCCAATTATACTTAGTGGCAATGGAAAAATAGAGAGCTATAAAAAGCAAGGAACAAACTTGGAAACATATATAAGTGGGGAAAACGAAAATATCAAGATAGAGCTCCCATATATCTATTATATAGGATATAGTGCAGAAGCAGAATATGAAAATGGAAAAATAGAAAAATTAGATATATATGAATCGGAAAATCGGATTTTTATGTATGGATGTAAAAACAAATTGTAAAGTTAAAATTTCGTATGAAGGAACAACTATAATGAATATTTCATATGCACTTTTACCTTTAGGAATATTAGTTTTTTTACGGAACTATGCTTGCCAGAAAGAAAAATTTGTAGTAAAATGAATGAAGAAATGCAATTAAAGGAAAGGATGTGAAACTATGCCAAAAGGAACAGTTGCAATAATAGGAAAGCCGAATGTAGGAAAGTCTACTTTTTTTAATTATTTAGTAGGAGCTAGGCTTTCAATTGTTGAAGATACTCCAGGTGTAACAAGAGACAGAATATATGGAGAAACCAATTGGAGGGGAAAAGACTTTACAATAATAGATACAGGGGGAATTGAAGAAAAAAGTGAAGACATTATTGCGACACAAATGAGAACACAAGCAGAACTTGCAATTGATGTAGCAGATGTAATCGTATTTCTAACAGATGTACAAACAGGAGTAACACCAGTAGATACCGAAATAGCACTAATGCTAAAAAGAGCCAAAAAGCCTATTATATTGGTATGTAATAAAGTAGATGATTTTAGAAAATTAGAAAATGATATATATGAATTTTACAGCTTAGGATTAGGAG
>USTA01000105.1 GCA_900557475.1 uncultured Clostridium sp.
CAAGTCACAGCATCCATACTAAAAGCTTTAGAGATTATAAAAAAAGAACCACAAATAAGAACCAAACTTTGGGAAAATACGAACTATCTTAGAAAACGGTTGAAAGAAGAAGGGTTCGACATAGGAAAATCTGTTTCCCCTATTTTTCCTATTATGATAAGAGATAATAAAAAGGTTTACGAAATTGCTAAAATGTTGCAAGAAAAAGGTATCTTTACAATTGGAATTGTATATCCGGCTGTAAGAACCAAAGAAGCAAGATTAAGGGTCAGCGTTCTTGCCACGCATAAACTTGAACAATTAGAATCTTTAGTCAATACTCTTAATGATATAAATAAGAACATAAAAATAAAATAATAATGAAAGAAAGGAGAAAGCGAAGAAGTGCCAAAGACATAAAGGAAAGCATTATTAATGCGGCAACCCATTTAATTGAAACTGAAGGATTTTCTAATCTAACAGTTACAGGTATTATGCGACAAGCTGAAATTGAGCCTGTACAATTCTATAACAGATATGATGATTTGAATAAGTTCATTGACGAGTATGTAAAAAAATACGACTATTGGTTTAGCGATATTGTAAAATCACAAAAACAATCTAGTAACGATAAAGCACTATATATGAACATTCTTGTAGGTTTATTTCAATCTTTATCAGAAAATAAAATCATGCAAGAACTTCTAAAATGGGAACTAGCTAATAACAATGAAACTAGTCAACGTACCGCTCAACTACGGGAATTGCACACGTTACCTTTATGCCAAAAATTCTCAAACATATTCTCCAATACAGATATTGACATTGTAACTATATCTGCACTAATAATAGGAGGAATATATTATCTTATTTTGCATGATAAACTTTCAACTTTCAGTGGAATAGACTTAAAAAAAGAATCTGACAAACAAAAAGTTATTAAGGCTATAAGCAAATTGTCAGACATTTTATTTACGTTTATACCTTCTTCTATTACTAAAGAAAATATTGATATTATAATAAAAATGAGAGAAGATAATATTCCTGTAGAAAAAATAGCATATTATACAGGAATCCCTAAAGAAATTATTGTTTCTATCTAAAATATCCGTCCAATGAGGAAAAACCCATTGGACGGGTCTATAGCCTAACCAAAAATCTTTTGTTTCACAAAACGACCCTTTTTCTGTACTAAAGAAAACGGTTCTTTTTTTGCTTAATCAAAGAACTTATGTCGCTACGGTGTTTAGTTAACCAATCTTCCAAAATAAACGAAACTAAAGATGAAATAGGTATTTTGGCTTTAGCTTTGAGCAACCCAAACACCTCTTTTACATCTGTATCAACATATAGAACTTCCTTGCAATTATAATTTTTTCCTTTAATGTACTCTAATAAGTCCGTCAAATCCATTTCACTAGAGCCATTAAAATTAAAAACTTCCGAAGAAGTTGTTTCCATTTCTACATGAAGTGGTTCTTTCTCCTCTTCAACTTCATATTTAGCTTCTTGAATAGGAGCTTCATTTATACTACTCCCATGCAATTCTTCACCTCTTATCATTTTAGCTATTTCCAGAACACTAGAAATACCTTCATTTTGCTTTTTCCTTAATTTATCAGCCATGTGCAAATATATACAATAAATGAATAACTTTATAACAAATATCTATTAAAAGAATATTTTATTTTATTGCTCCTTCTTGAATGATATAATCATAAGCATTCTTCACCTTATCAATACACTCATTACTAATTGCTAATGTATTTATACGTTCCATAGCAACAGAAGCTGGTATTTCATCTGTAACAAAACCAACTTGCTTAAGAATATCAACTACCTGTTCTTTTGTTTCATATCTTACCGCAGTTCTCATATTGTTAGGTAAAAAGAATATTTTAGCTTTTACATTTAAATACTGTAACACTTGGATAAAAAAACCTGTACTATCCATTGTAAATTTATCGTATTTAAATGGGCATATTATTATATCCGCAGCTTTAAGAATAGTTCCCAGAGCATCATCATCAATCTTACCAGGCAAATCTATTAATAGATTTCCTTGCTCAACCTTAGTAAAATCACTAATAATTTTAGCAACATTAGATATATCGGTTTGTATAACCTCATATTTAGGTTCATTATCATAGGTCGCAATATCTTCTTTTCTTCTATCCGATAATGAACGCTGAAAATCTAAATCCAATACTAGAACTTCTTTTCCTTTTTCTACTAGATAGTTGGCAAATTGTATGCAATTAGTCGTTTTACCACAACCGCCTTTCTGATTCCCAAATAATATTATCATATCTTACTTATATTTATTAATTTTGTTGCTGTCCTCTTTTCTTTTTCCTATTAGGAGATTTATCTTGCTGTACATTTATATGCTGGCTAAGAATATCACAAATAGCATCAATCAGATTAAATCCCCTTGCCAGTTCTGAATCTTGTTCAACATTTATTCTTTCCATCTTATCAAGAGTAACTAGAGTAATCCTATCTTTACTATAGCCATCTTTTATAATATTGATTCCTAAATCATCAGTACTTACGATTACTTTATTCTTTTTATCTATTAGATAAACTAAATTATCATCTTCAACAAAAAGAATTCCTTTTTCTCTTAATGTAGAATGTAAATCTGAACTATGAGCCAAATAACTATTTATCATATCAGTATAGACAGTATTTTTTTTATCCATATGCTCTTGAATCAAAATATCATCTTTTTTCACATGATAAATTCTACTTAACAACTCGGCTTCTTTAACTGTAGCAACATTAAATTTATTTGCTTCATACACTCTGCTATTATATCTAAGTTCTTTCAACAGTTTTTTATCAAGAACCAATAAAGCCTTATCATCACCATTTATAAATATTGTGCCATTCATTGAAAACCTATAACCGTAATCTAACATTAATTTCTTGAAACTATCCATTGTATATTTTGTTCCATCTTTCAAAAGAAGATTAATTATACTATTACAGTGTTCAACTTTTGCTTGTTTATTAGGCTCTACTAAAAGTTCCTTCAAATCCATAACTTCCCCACCTTTCAAAACTCTCTTATTTCTATAATCAATTAATGTATATCCATAAGGTTTAGTATGTCCTTTTCCTGTATGAAAGACTAAATTTATACCAAACTTATCTTTCATCAAAGTTTGAAGTTCTGTATAGGAAAGTCCTTGCTTATATTTAAATAAAAGAGCTGTTATCTGTTTTCTTCTTTCTTCATCAGGTGTATATTGTTTAGCTTTATCTTTTATCTGCTCTAATTGAATTGAAGCGTGCTTTTCACCACCCTTATACAAAATTAATAATCCATCCTTTTCTCTTAATTTCCATCCAGATTGTTCAAGTAACAACTTATATTGCTGCACTGTAGAAAAAGAAAACTCCATGTATTTTGAAATATCATCTTTAGCCTTCAAAGCTAAATCAACATTCATTATTTGATTTATGACTTTCTGTGAGCGCACAGCTTCCATATTATCTTTTACCTTCTGTCCGTTCTTCTGTACTCGTGTAGAAACAATATGTACATGATTATTTTCTGTATCAGAATGAAAATATATCATATAAGGATTATTTCCATAACCCATTTTATTTATATATTGCAAAGCTACATTTTTCAAATCCTCTGCCGAATATTCACGCCCCTTACATGAAATCACTGCATGAAATTGTTTTGCCTTGACCGCTGGATTAGTCCTACAGACAGATTCCATATAAGCTATATAATCCGACTTCTTCAAATTATCTGGATTCATAGCAAAATTTTCTGCAACAAGAAGTTCACTCTTGCCTTCCTCATTCTTTCGCTCATTATAATCAATACCAGCGAAAGAAGTTGCCGCTTTTAAAACTACTACTACCATATTTATAACTTCACACCGCAAATATACAAACAAATATTCAATAAAAGAATATTTCAATATAATTTATTCATACAATAAATATACAAATATTATATATTCATATATTATTTATATATATAATATTTTCCCCTAAAGTTTTTGGTATCATAATAATGTTTTCTCTTCGTCCATGCCGGGCAGAACCCGGAAAAGTACGGTATCAAATACCTTCCCGGT
>USTA01000106.1 GCA_900557475.1 uncultured Clostridium sp.
TAAATATAAAATATAGCTTTCTTCAAACTTTTTGTTAAAAATTTCTTTTTTATTATCATCTTTACAGTCTTCAATTTGTACATAATTTTTTAAAACAGCATTTCTTTTCATGCTAATTAATATATTATTTATTCCTGTTTTTGTAGGAGTTAATATTTTTGAAAAAGTATTACTCAATTTTGAAAAGAATGTCTTTTTTGTATCATAAACTCTTAAACTTTTTTCTCTTGCTTCCATATATACCACCTTTCAAAATACTATTTTCTCTTTTGTTCCTATCTCTTCAATAACTTCATATGTAACTTTCACTTCAAAACATGAATTTTGCTCTTTAAGTTCTACCTTTTTGTTTATTACTTCTCCTGAAATTTTATCTTCTAATGCTTCTTTAGCTTTTTTTAATCCTAATTCTTTTGCATCTTTACTTCCGTAGGTAATTTCAGTTTCAGTTACCTCATTATTTGTATATTTTATAATCTCAATTGGTAAATAAAAATTCGAAAATAGTTTTAATTTTTTACTAGTATACATTGTATCATAATTTTCATATTTTGAAAGGGTTTTATAGAAATTTATTTTAAAATTATTAAATTTAATTGCATATTTATTTTCTGAGTTTCCTGTTTCCTCTTTTTTCGTCACTTTTTTATCTATTTTTTCAGTTTGCGTATATAAAACTTTGGCTTTAACACTACCCGTAGCATTTACATAATTTTTTCCAGTATATTTTCCTTCCATCCAACCAGCAATTAGTACATCACCTTCTTTTACTTCTTCACCTTGTTTAACCATTATACTTCCATTTTGAGCACTTATTTTATTTATTATTCCTCCCTTTTTAGCCACTATATTACAATAATCGTTTTCATCTATAATCTCCGGTTTTTCTTCTGCTTCTACAATTTTAACAACTGCATTTGTACCATTAATTGTTATTCCCATCCATGCAATGTCTGCTCTTTCGAGTCTTATCTTGTTTATAATAGATTCTGACTCTACTTTGCTTTTCAAAATTCCTGCTTTCAAGCCTCCTTCTTCTAATTCCTTTATAATCTCTCCTTTGTCTATTTTAGTAGTTCCTATAACCTCAACATTCCATACAAATTTTGATAATATAAAAATACTTACAATTACAATTAATGGGAGAATCACAAATATCTTTCTTTTTCTATATTTTCTTATAAAAAATGGCATTCCATGTTTACTTTTAATTTTTATCTTGCATCCATGCTTTTTTGCAATCTTTACAATACTCTTAAAATCTCCTGCACCTATATTAGCATTTAAAATTGTGGATCTATTTCTTTTTATTTTCCATAAAAAAATGTTCTTGCTTATACAAGTGTTAATAACTCTTTCAATAAAGTATCCTTCAAGTTCAATATGTAAAAATCCAAATATGTAATTAATTAGTATTTTAACCCACATAAGAAATATCTCCTACTCGTATTTTTCAAAATCCACACTTTCAATGTTTCCTGTAATTATTAAATCATCTTTGGTCATTTCATTCATAAGAAGTTCAAATCCATTTATATTGATAAGTCCTGTTTTCATTTTTACTCTAATAAAAAAATCTTGATAATCTAATACTGATTTGTAATTTTCAATAAGCATTCTATTAAATCCTACAATTGTAACCTTTGGAATATCTGAAGAAAGTTCCTCTGGTATATCAAATAATTTATCAAACTTACTCATAAAATCTCCTATCTTTCAAATTCATCCAAACTTTTAAAAGTATATCCTTGTTTTTTTGTTTCTTTTATTACTTCATCCAATATATTTGCATTGTCTTTAGATGTAGCATGAAGTAACATTACTTCTCCACTATGTAAATTATCATATATTTTTTTCTTTCCGTATTCTTCTCTACCTTGTTTATCTTCTTCCCAATCATCATAAGCAAATGACCACATCACAGTCGTATATCCTAAAGAATTAGTACATGCAATTGAGGCTTCACTAAATTCTCCCTTTGGCGGTCTTATGTATTTCATTTCATAATTACATTTTTCATATATTTCTTTATGCATTGTCATTACTTCATTTTTTATTGTTTCATTACTACATGTCGGCATAGATAAATGCTTCATTGTATGATTGCCTACTATATGTCCTTCTTTAATCATTCTTTTTACTAAATCCTCACTAGTTTTCAAATACTGTCCTGTTATAAAAAATGCAGCCTTTACGTTATTTTCTTTTAATACATCTAATATTTTTTCTGTATATCCTGCTTCATATCCATTATCAAAAGTTAGGTAAATATCTTTATTTTCATTATTTCCCATTGCTATTCCATTAAATTCATTTATTATTTTCAAATTCTCAATTCCTAAGTTTGGTTGAGCATGATTTTTCCCTCTTTGTATTCCCCAACCAATCTTTTTGGTACTTAGAGTATCTGCATTTACATATATTGATTGAAAATTACTGCTAATTCCTGCTACAAATATAACAAATAATATAAATAATAAAAAAACTACTACTACTATAATATTTATAATTTTTTCTCTACACCAACAAAAAAATCCCGAGCAATTCATTAACTTCTCCTTTCTTTTTATCTTAATTGTATGAATAAGAATCATTTTTATTCATGCAAGTATTCGATTAATTTTTGTGAACACTTCCGCCATAGACGTTCGTACAGCATTTTTATTTAGAACAAAAGAGGCATGATTAATATATTTTGACATTTCAAGTACGTTTTCATGCCTCGTCTTTGTTCGCCCGCCAAATTTTATGAAATAAAATTTGTGTGGAATGTTTAGCGAAGCTTATTTTATAATAGGAAAGTTCTCCAAACTTTCCTATTATATAAAAAAATACATACTCATATTAAACATTTTGTCTAATAATGAGTATGTATCTCTATGTTTAGTTATTTTATGCTTCTTCTATATATTTTCTAAGCAAATCTGTTTCCATTATTGCTATTTTACTTTCAACACTTTCTAATTCATATAATAATTTTCTATCGTTTTCAAGTTTTTTTTCTAATAATTTAAATATATTTATATGATTATCTAGTTCTTCTTTATATTCTGAATCATTTACTATTTTATTAAATTTTATTGTATAATCTTCATTTTCAAATTGTCTATTTTTTATAATTTTCCAGAAACTTCTTTTCTCTCTTTCTTTATTTTTTTCTTGCATTGTAATTTTATATGCCCACTTCATTTCTAGCTTTTTTATTTTTTGTCCCACTTTGCTATATGTATCTATTAAACAATTTACTTCCTGAGATTCTCCCATAGCCTTTAAAAAATTTTCTATCTCTTCTTTCCTTTTTAAAAGTTTCCTATATTGCTCGTCATTTATTAGGTCTTCTTCTACAAACCTCTCTATGTTTTCAAAATCTTCCATTTCAAATTGTGACATAAGCATATATTTTGCCCCCTTTTTGTTTTTTAACCACCTGCGTTTAATGTTTATGCATAAAAAATGATAGAATTTGCAAGATATAAAATTAGGTGGTGATTATATTGAAAAATATTATTAATAAAAGAAAATATTGCAAAGAACTAGGCGATAGATTAAATACAGCTGGCAAATTAATTTATCAAAGACGTAACTTGTTGAATTATTCTAGACAAGAATTATCAAATAAATTAATGTTACTTGGAGTAGATATTTCTATACAGTCACTTTACGATATTGAAATTGGTAAAAGAACAGTTTTAGATTATGAATTATGCTCTATCGCAAAAGTCTTAGATATCTCTACTGATGAACTGTTAAGTTCATTTAAAACATACTTAGATTCTATATAGTACTCTATACAGTTTTTTCCATTTTATTATTTCAATATAAGTTTATTTTGTTTTAACGATTTATCGTTCTTTTTTTTATTTTAGCTTGGTTTTAATGTTGCTATATTTTTACATTTAAATTATAATATATATTTTTTTTGTTGTCAATATTTTCCTTACAGTTATTTCCATGTTTTTATTTAAAATTTTAATACATTATTTTTAATATTTTTAATTTTTTTGTGCAAAATAAAATTATATTTATTTATCGGG
>USTA01000107.1 GCA_900557475.1 uncultured Clostridium sp.
GGAAGTAGATTATATAGATAATAGATTCTATTATACAGGCAAATCAGCACATGCTGGTGATACAAACTATATTTCAAAAACAAACCCACATACAATAGTAGATTATATATCTAATAACCTTCAATTCTTACCAACAAATAGTGCAAATAAGGACGGAAACGGTAATACAATTTGGGCTATAAGAACGGTAGACGAACTTACAGGACATGGAACTGAAAATAAAAATAGCAATAAAGACTTAGTAAATAGTAAATATAAAAAGGTAATGGAAACATATAACTCAATGGTTACGACAAAATCATTATCTAAAGACTTACTTCCAGAAGGAACAACTGAAAAAGATGAATCAACAGTATCTACAAAATTAATGTTATCATCAACATTGGTTCCAGATACAGGAGATGACAGCATGGTATACAACAACTTAGCAGAAGTTGTTCAAACTTCAAATACTCAGGGAAGAAGAATGAAATATGCAATTTCAGGAAACCAACCAATGTCAGATCAAACTTTAAAACCACAAACATCAGTAGATGAGGAAAATGGGGTATACACAAAAGCAGACTTAGTAACTCCAACAGAAATAGACGCAGATAGTGCACAGAAGGTATTAATTTTACCTCCAACAGGTGCTAATAGAAATTACACAGTATGGATAATTGTTGGAATAATGTCAGCTCTAATAATTGTTATAGGTGCAGTGCTTATTAAAAAGTACTTTAGAAAAAAATAAATACCTTAGTAAATAAAAGAAGATAGCTTAAGCTTTAATGCTTAGGCTTTCTTTTGTTATTTAATAGGAAAAAGCAAGGTTTCCTATTAAATAACAGCATTGTACACAATTTTACATTTATAAAATTGGCACACGAACAAAGACGCGGGAGGTATAAATTTAAAATAATAAAAAAATTTAAAAAGCCGCTTTTGTTCTGATAATAATAATTGATTTTTCCACATATATATGATAAAATCTAAACAAAAAATAAGAGAAAATTAAGCATATATTACAAGTAATAAAATATATGTAAAAAAATTACAAAACAAATAAAAAACGATAAAAATATGTCACAAGATGTAGTATACTTTTTTAATTCTACATACCAAATTTGACAAAATAATCAAAAGACAAGTATTAAAATATAGTTAAATTAAAAAAGTAAGAGGTGTGTAAATGTTGCAAAATATTTCAAAAGATTTAGGATATGAAGAAAATGAAAATGAAAATATTAGAGATTATAACTTGGTTTTAAAGAAAATATTTACTAAACAAAATTGTATAGTGTACATATTATCGTTTTTGGTATCAATGGTAAACTTTGGAGAGGGAATTGGGCTTGCACCATTTGGACTAGCTATGCTAGCTGCTTCAATAAGTAAGGGAATTCCAATTGTATTAGTATTTTTAGCAAGTTTAGCAGGTACAGCAATTAGCTTTGGGCTAAATGGTATGTTAGTGTATATTGTAAGTTGTCTACTAGTACTTTTAACAGTTATAATTTCGAAACCTATTAAGAATATGAATGATGCAAATGAAAAAGTAAAAATAGGTGGCAGATTAGCAATTTCAGTATTTTTAGTTCAACTAGTATATATAATATTCACGAATTTTTATTTTTATGACTTATTAAATGGAATAATGATAAGTATAACATGCTATATATTCTATAAGATATTTGTAAATTCAATATCTGTTATAAGTGAATATGGAGTAAAAAAAGTATTTTCAGTAGAAGAGGTAATAGGGGCAAGTTTAATTATTGCAATTGCAGCTTCAGCATTGGGAAGTATTAATATAATGTCATTCTCAATAAGAAATATAATTTGCATTTTTGTGGTTTTATATTTGGGATGGAGAAATGGAATCTTAGTTGGTGCAACAAGTGGTATAACTGTTGGAGTTGTACTTAGTATAGTTGGTGGAAGTGAAGAAGTACTAATTGCAGCTTATGCAATTTCTGGTATGATAGCAGGACTTTTAAATAAATTCGGAAAAATAGGAGTAATAATAGGATTTATAATAGGAAATATTGCAGTTGCATATGCTTCAAATGGTGGAGCAGAAAGTCTTATAATGTTCCAAGAAATATTAATTGCATCAGCAGGATTAATATTTGTTCCTAAGGTAAGTAAAATTAATATAGAAGATGTAATTCCTACTGTAAAAATGCTGCCAGAAGCGGGAAGAAATTTAGAGGAAAGTCAAGAAACATTAGAAAAATTAAATAGCATTTCCAGAACTATTTCAGAGATGGCAAGCAACTATCAAGAAAGTGAGTCATATGAAAAGAATTTAGAAATATTCGAAGATGAACTTGCTGATAGCCTAGAAGGACTTGAAAACAACTTCTTATATGAAGAGATTTGGGATAATAAAGGAAATATCATAGAAGATATTTTAGACAATCTTTTGGATAATGGTGTTATGACTGAAAACGGAATTATAAGTGTTTTTGCTAAGCATAATATATATATTTCTAGTGGAGAATACCTAAAAGCAAATGAATTAGATGAAATACAAGAAATGATAAAAGCTATAAATACTGCATATAGAATAGCAAGAGCAAACTTTATTTGGCAAAGAAAGCTTGACGAAAACAATAAAAATGTTTCAGAGCAACTAAAAAATGTATCACAAGCAATTGAAGATATAGCAACTAATATGGAAACAAAAACAGAAGAATTCGAAGAGGAAAAAGAACAAATAAAGATACTTTTAAAAGAGAAGAATATAGAATTAAAAGATTTAAGTATAAAAAGAGAAAATTCAGGAAGATATATCATAAATGCATATACAAATGTATGTGATAATGAAAACGGAAAAAACTGCCCAATAAAGCCACTTGGAAGACTTTTAGAAAAAGTTTTAGGTGAAAAAATTTTAATGCAAGACCAGAAATGTGGTTTAAGATTAAATAAAAAAACTTGTATGTATACATATATTTCGGAAGACAAATACATAATGCAAACAGGAATAAGTAAGGCTAAAAAAGATGATTCAATTGTATCAGGAGATAATATTTCACAAATTAGGCTTGGGGATGGAAAGTATCTTTTAGCAATAAGTGATGGAATGGGTTCAGGTGCAAATGCAAGAAGAAATAGTAAGATTGCAATAAGCATGTTAGAAAGGCTTTTAAGTACAGGTTTTGATAAAGAAACATCTTTGAATTTAATAAATTCAGCTATTATGAATGCAAACAAAGAGGAAATGTATGCAACTTTAGATGTAGAAATAATAGACTTATATGCAGGAAAAATAGAAATACTTAAAAATGGAGCTTGCCCAACATATATTAAAAGGGGAAAAAATGTTACCATGGTGAAATCTACGTCTTTACCAGCGGGTATAGTAAGTAATGTAAATGTTGACACATATGATAAAGACTTACAAGAAGGTGATATAGTAGTAATTTGTAGTGATGGAATAATAGAATCAAATAATGAATATGCAAATAAAGATTTATGGCTGAAATACTTGTTAGAAGAAATTCAAACAGACAGTCCAGAAAGAATTTCTAATATAATATTAAAAGAAGCCATAGATAATGACTTTGGAAAAGCTAAAGATGATATGAGTGTAATTGTATTTAAAGTAAATAAAAAGTAGATATGCTAAAGAATTAATGTCCTAAGCTTAGGATTTATAACACAGAGTTATAAATGTTATGAGCTTAGGATATTTTCTTATAAAAAATATTGTGAGAAATTTAAATATCCACCAATTTTTAAGCATTGTTATTACTATAGTGAGTTTTTAAAATTTACTTGAAAATATAAGGTTTTTATGATAACATAAAAAAGAATGGAGGATATGATGTCAAGTAGAGGAAGAAGATATGATGGAGAGCCAAAATTAAATATAAAAAAAGTAATAGCGGTAATAATAGTATTAGCAGTTATTATAATGTGTATAGCATTAATTATAAAATTTGCTAAAAAGGAGGGGAATACAGATACAAAAGTAGTTTCGAACTCGTATATGTCAGCTTATTCTAATGGAAAATGGGGAGTTA
>USTA01000108.1 GCA_900557475.1 uncultured Clostridium sp.
CGTGTTTCCGCCTAAATTTCAAGGCTTTTTTACATTTTTGCTCTTATATTTTTTGTTTTTTAAAGCTTTTTTAGTGTTTATATATTACACGTATATTTATTATATTTCTTTAATATAATAATTGATTTTTTTTTATCTCGCAATATCTATTTTTTTATCTTTATGGTATTATTTGCCTTTGTGCATACGGAAACTATTTCATCCGCTCTTTTATTAAATTTATTTTACAAAAATGTAACATTTTTCATCTTCCCGAATATAATATTATAGTTATATATTAAGTACGCGTAAGCTTTATGCATTGTAACATTTTAGTTTTCAAGTATTTATTTGCTTGCATTTTAGGAGGTTTTTATGAATGATAATGATATGGCTAATATGATAAAAAAAGCACAGGAGATGATTAATAATAATCAAATTCCAGATGAATTGAAATCTATTATTTCTAATATGCAAAACAACATGAATAATAAGGATATTGGAAATAGCCAAAATTCTAATAATAGCTTTGCAAATGGATATAATGATTCCTATAACAATAGTAATAATTTTAGAAATAATCAAATGCGAAATAGTACCAATGGAGGATATAATAATTCTGTAAATAATAGATATATAAACAAAAATATGAATAGCTCAAATGAAAATATAAAAACTTCACAAAGCAATAATTATTCCCAGAAAGATATGTATAACAAATATGCAAGTACATATTCTGAAAAGAGTAATATGTCAGCTAATATAAACAACCGTGCCAAAAGCCCTCAGACTAATTATCATGGTTCAAATAGTAACAACAATTCTTCTGGAAATTCATCAAATATGGATTTTAGTAGCTTAACTTCGCTATTCAATAGTTTTCAGTCTAATTCCAACAATTCTTCCGAAGCATCTAATGATTCTAGTGACTCTTTACCTAATTTGGATATGGAAACTATAATGAAGATTCAAAACATAATGTCAAAGATGAAATCTGCAAACGGAAATGATGATATGTCTAAACTTTTAATGTCTTTAAAGCCATATTTAAGAGACGGAAAAAAAGAAAAAGTGGATGAGTATATTAAGTTAATAAAAATGGGAAAAATGACACAGCTATTTGATGGTTTTGGTGGTGATAAACATTGAATTTGTTTGAGTCAAATGAAGACGGAGTTATAGATTTATTTGGTTTTAAACTTCATACTGATGATATCTTAATAATACTTATTTTGCTTATTCTTTATAAAAATGATGTTGATGATAAATTTCTGTTTATTGCTTTAATATTACTTCTTATAAATTAGCTTTTAATTTTTCCTAATATTTTTAATACAGAATTTAGAAAATTAGCAAAAGATTTTTCTTCTATAAAAAACTCCAATCCATTAATATTCTTTGGATTGGAGTTTTCTTTATTCCATTTCTATTATTCCTTTTTCATTTATATATGAATATGAATAACTTTCTGTTTCAATTTCGTCTCTACTTCTTTCTTTTATTACACTTGCTATTCTTAATTGAGGGGCTTCTATTAGATTTGCTGCTATTATCGCTTTTTCATTACCCTTTGCACCAGCATGTGCCATTCCTCTAAGGCATCCTAAAACAACAATATTGTCTTCTGCAATTACTTCTGAACCATCATTTACATCTCCTAAGATTACTATACTACCTTCAAATTCCATTCTTTGCCCAGACCTTAAAGAACCTTTATAAAATTTTGTTTCTGAAGTTTCAATATCTTTTTTAAAAGTCTTTTTTATTCCGTGAAGCCCTAGCGTTTTAGGGCTATCGAAATCCACCTTTACTTTTATTTGACTTTGTATTAGCTTTTGTATTTCATCTATTTCTACTTTTTTTAACATCTTCCCTGTTACTAGTATAGGAGTCTTTTCTTCCTGATAAAATGCTTTTAGCTCCGGCAACTTCTCTTCCAATTCTTCTAAAATCTCTCTTTTAGTTGCTTCTTCTCTTATCTTAAGTACAATATTATCTTTTTTTAAAAATATGTTTATGTTTCTTCCCATTTTCTGCTTCCTTTTCTGCTTTATATTTCAATTTTTTACAAGACTTTTTATTTATCTTATTGTTTGCATATCTGAACTTGCTGACATGTCTTCAGTTATTGTCCCTGCATTCATTCCAAAATATTGTGCAAATATTTCTCTTGCAGTTACAGATGTATAACTTCCAGATTGTCCATCTTTTATAAATACCACAATTGCAATCTCTGGATCATCATATGGTGCAAATCCAACAAACCAAGCGTTAGCTCTTCCTGTTGTTGTAGTTGATGCAGAACCTGTTTTTCCCGCTACTTCTATATTAAAATCTCCAAAGTATCTATAAGCTGTTCCACCTCTATCACTTGTAACACCTTTCATTCCTTCTTTTACAGCTTGTAAATTTTTATCACTTATTTGTAAATCTGAACCACTATTACCTGTTATACCAAGTTTTTCGTTAACATATCCATTAATTTCATCTTTTGAAATTTCGCTTCCATCTGCATTTTTTATTGATTTTATTAGTGTTACATCTAAGTTGTGTCCACCATTTGCTATCATGCCCACATATTTTACCATTTGAAGAGGAGTAAATGCATTATTAAGTTGACCTATTGCTGCTTGAACTGTATATCCTCCTGACCATGATCCCATTGTTTTTTCTGAAGCAAGAGTTCCAGAAACTTCTCCTGCTAATTCTATTCCAGTTTTTTGTCCAAGTCCAAATGCACTAGCAACTTGGTCTATTCTTTCAATTCCTGTTCTTCTTCCTGTTTCATAGAAAAAGTAATTACATGACTTTTCTATTGCTGCTGTTACATTTAACCATCCATGCCCTGCTTTATTCCAGCAAGTAGGTTGATAATCTGAATAATATGTGTATCTTCCTGTATCATTTATTTTAGTAGTTGTATCTATCGCACCGCTTTCTAACCCTGCAATAGCAGTAACCATTTTATATATCGAACCTGGTGCAGACACTGTTCCTATTGCTTTATTCATTAAAGGGTGATCTTCTGCGTCTCTGTATTTATTCCAATTTTCTGTACTAATGCCATCCGTAAATAGTGATGGATCATAATTTGGATAGCTTGCCATTGCAAGTACTTCTCCACTTTTTACATTTAAAACTACTGCTGCTCCTTCTTTTGCATCTATTGGCTTTCCAAAATATCCTTCTTGCATTATTTTTATATTGTTAGCTAATGCATTTTCTGTAATTTTTTGCAATTCCGCGTCCACTGTGAGCATTATATCTTTACCAGCAACTGCCTCCTTTGTTACATATTCGTCTGTTACAATTCCATCTACGGACATATCTATTTGCTTTATTCCATCTTTGCCTCTTAAGTATTTTTCAAATACATATTCTATGCCAGTCTTTCCTATTATGTCATTTTGATTATACTCACTACCCATCGCTTTTAGTTCATCGCCATTTATCGGTCCTACATATCCTAATATATGTGATGCCATTTCTCCATATGGATAACTAACAGTTGGCTCTGATGTTGTACTTATTCCTGGAAAACTTGCACTCATTTCATTTAGTTTTGCCAAACTTTTGTTGCTAATATTACTTGCAAGTTTTACAGATTTTGTATTACTATATCCATCTACGGAAATTGCATATCTAAGTGTTATGATTTTTCTCGCATCTTCTATATTATCTGTTTCAACTTTATATTTTTCCTTAAAATGATTAAAACATTGTTCTGCATTATATGATAAATCTATGTTATTTTGCTTTTTAAATGTTTCTCCATTTTCTTCATTTTTGAATGCGTATGGATTTACTGTTATTGGAAAGTTGTCTTTATACTTGTCCCCATTTCCTTCAAGAGTATTTGCCAATAAAAGCAACGCTTCGTTTAATGTCTTATTGTCCACTTTTGTCTTATAGATTTCCACATTATATACCAATTTTGTGGATACCAACTTTTCTCCACTACTATCTAATATATTTCCTCTAGCAGCCTTTATTGTACTTTCTCTAGTTAATCTCGTATTTGACTGCTC
>USTA01000109.1 GCA_900557475.1 uncultured Clostridium sp.
TACAATCTTTTCACCATTTTTGAATGTATTTGATACTCTTTTAATTGCTTTTGATTTTGCAAAAAATTCATCACTACTTATTACTAAAAGTTTTGTATCTTCATCTTCAAAGCCAGAAGTAAGAGCTCCTTGTGCTATTATAGCTTCTCCTTCTTTTATCCAAATATTATCTAATGAATTTGCAATTACTATTTCATTTTCAAATATTTTTCTAATTTTAATTGCATTGTCTTTATCTCCAGCTAAAATAACTACTTTTTTTCCAAATTTTAATGCTTCTTCTACTTCTTTTTTAAAACTTGGAACATCTCCTCTAAATAAATTTACTTCCCTTGTATTAAAACTATCGTCTAACGTATCTAATTCTTTTAAATTTATTACATCATTTATTCTTAAACAAAACTCACTAAAATTTTCTAAAATTTCCGGAACCGGTTTTTCTTTATCTATTAGTGCATTTATGAAACTTTCATTATCTTTTTTTATTGCCTCTATTCTTTGCTCTATTTTTTCTGGTTCGTCAAGATATATTTGGCATTTATTAATATATTCTATGAAATTCGACTTGTTCTTATAGAATTCATTAAAATATTTATCTATTTTATTTTCATAATCCCCTGACAAAATTCTTTCTACATCTTCTAACGAATATTCTTTCTTGTTTTCCTTAATTCTTTTACATACATTTTCTAATGAATCTTCTAAAAGTAGTTCTTTTGCAGGATATATATCTACATTTTCGAGCATATCTGTGGATCTTTGTGAAGAAATTTTAAATTTTCTTATAGAATCAATATCATCTCCCCAAAACTCTATTCTAATCCCATCATTTTCTTTGACTCCAATATCTATGATGTCTCCTCTTACACAAAATTCCCCTCTATTTTCTATTAAATCCGTTCTTTTATATCCCTGCTCTAATAAAAATTTTTTTATTTCATCATGAGAAATTGTATCTCCCAATTTTAAATTTAAAACACTTTTATAAATAATATCTTTTGGAGGCATACTTTGCATTACAGCTTCTATTGTTGTTATTATTATTTTCGCTTTATTATTATAGATATCATTTAATATATCTATTCTTTCATATTGATTTTCACTACTTTCTGCAACATAGTCATATGCCATAATTTCACGCTTTGGAAAATATAATACTCCTTCTTCAAGAAAATAGCTAAGGTTTTTTTGTAAGTTTTTTGCTTGAATTTCATTATATGTTATTATACATATTGGCTTTCTCGTCTCTTCATAAGTAAGTGCTAGAAGCTGAGCTTTCGCCACGAAAGCTATACCCGATATTGTTACCGGGTATTTTTTTACTTTTAAATATTTTTCGAACTTTTCAGAAGAAGCCAAATCTCTTAATATATAGTTCATTTCTTGGTCTCCTTTTACCTGTTTCTATTATACCAAGATATTCCTTAAAAAGCAAGAATTATTCCATTTACCTATGGCTTTCCATATAAATTTTAAACTTTATCATAAAATTTTATTTAATTCATATCTTATTATTATGAAAAGTTTTAAATTATATTTGTTCTCTTTAAAGAGAAACATTTTTCCTTTAATTTTTATGAGTTTTATTTTATGCTTACTTTTGTTTTCAGCAAGTAATATTTCTGCAACAAAGCATGGGTTAAATTTATGGGTTAACTCAGTAGTCCCATCTCTTTTTCCTTTTTTAGTAGCTACCGAACTATTAAGTTATACAAATGCAGTAAACATTATTGGAAGAAAATTGGATAAATTTATGAAGCCTATTTTTAATATGCCTGGTGCTGCTGCATATCCATTAGTCTTAGGATTTATAAGTGGATATCCTATTGGTGCTAAAACTGTATGCCAAATCTATTCTTCTGGATTATGTAGTAAAAAAGAAGCTGAAATTTTACTTGCATACACTAATAATTCTGGTCCACTTTTTATTATTGGAACTGTGCGGTATATCTATGTTTGGAAGTAGCAATATTGGATTAATTTTGTTAGTCACTCACTTGCTTGCCTCTATTTGTGTTGGCATAATTTTTGGAAAGCTCATAAAAAAAGAAACTAAAAGTTCTTATAGTTTTAACACCAGAAAATGTAATTCTATTTCTTTTGCGACTTTAGGTGAAGCTTTATCTTCTAGTATTTTAAATAGTGTAAAAACAATTTTCATGGTTGGTGGTTTTGTTGTACTTTTTTCTGTTATAATTTCTATTTTTAAGCAAACTGGTTTAATTACCATTTTAGCAAAATTCATAGAACCTCTATTTAAAGAAAAAGATTTTTCATCTGGAATTATAACTGGAATATTAGAATTAACCAATGGTTTGAATGTAATTTCTAATATACATATAAAATCTATTTCAAGCAATATAATATTGGCTGCATTTTTACTAGGTTTTGCCTCATTTTCTATAATGCTTCAAATACTCAGTATTATTTCGAAAGAAAAACTGTCTATAAAATATTATGTACTTGGAAAGGTTTTACAAGGTTTAATTGCAATGTTTTTCACATTTTTAATATTACAAATACCCATATTCAATCTTAATCTATGCTAACAAAATTTAATTATATTATTTATAAGTATCTTTGGTTATATTTTTGAATATAAATATTTATGATATAGCAATTTGTTTTATTTTGCCATATATCAATTCGTTTTATTTTATAATACAAAATAAGAATATTTTTCCATTTGAGAAAAGATTTATGAAAGGGTATGATTGTTATGGTAAAAAATCGTTTGCGAGATTTAAGGGAAGATAATGACTTGACACAACATCAAATATGCCAGCTTCTAAGGATATCTCAAGTAGCATATTCATATTATGAATTAGGTAAAAGATCTATCCCTTTAGAGTCTTTAATTTTACTTGCTGATTATTATGAAACTAGTATTGATTATTTATTATTTAGAACTGATGAAAAAGTTCCTTATCCTAAATCTAAAAAATTAGTTACAAACTAATTAAATCATAAAAAATACCCCCGCTTTTGCCAGAGGTATTTTTATTTATATTGGTAGCGACGGGGAGATTCGAACTCTCGACACCGTGGGTATGAACCGCGTGCTCTAGCCAACTGAGCTACGTCGCCATCTTTTCAAGTACATTTTCTATTATACATAAACTTTATGTACTTGTCAAGCATTTTTTATTAATTTTATTGTTCCTTCTCCCATTGTGCAGTAAGTATTATATTTTTTGTTACTGTCACACTATCCCCTTGTTTATATAATTTGCTATCACCATCTATTTTATATCCTAAAAATTTGTATCCGCTTCTTGTAGGTGCTGCTCCTACCGTTATTGGAGTTCCAGAAGTGTTAACTGTTTGCATATTTGGCCCTCCTGTTCCTCCATTTGCATCATATGTTATTGTATATACATCTTTTAATGTTGTATATTCTTCTGGTAGTCTATGGTATTTTTCTTTTTTATATTCTACTCCTTTTACATAATAAATAGTTTTTGTTTTTCCGTTTATTATATATAGGTCTGTTCCTGTTTGATTTCCACTTATATTATCTTTTCCATAATTTAATTGTATTTGTGCTCCCAAATGTGTATTTAGTTTTGTTAAATTTATTGCATAATAATCAGCTCCGTCATTAGGATTTTTTACATTTTGTCCGTTTTGAATACCATATAAAAATGTTGTTCCACCTGTATACTTATTTCCAATTAAGCTAATTTCTATATCTTCATCATACACACTAGAAATCGCTTCCCTTAATCTATCTATATCTTGTTTAAATTTTGTATATTTTTTTAGTTCAATAACTCCAGACATATTTACAGCAACAGGAATGCTGATTGCACTTAGTGCTATAATTGTAATAACAAGCACAACTAAAGTTATACCTTTTTCACTTTTTATCTTATGCATATTAAAGTTCCCTCTTTCTTATTAATCTATTAATATTTTATATGTTTTCTCTTCTATTGTCAATTATTCAAAAAATAAATATTTTTTCAAAATTCGCTTCT
>USTA01000110.1 GCA_900557475.1 uncultured Clostridium sp.
GATTTTTTTCTGTAAATGTGGTGCCACTTGAATGTAATGCTGCCATTACAGTCCGCATCACGAGCATTCCCTTATAACGATTTGCTGTCATAGTAAACCTCCTTGCCTCAATTAAATTTTGAGGTCTTTAAGTTTTTTATTTTAGTCATTTTATAAGTTTGCTTTTTAGATATATATCGTTTCAACCTATACTTGCTCCCTCTATGACTAAAATATTTATAAGTTGGGTCTATTTTATATTACCATATTTTGTGTTTTTAGTCAAGTGTCAGGTTCTACTTCTTCATCTCCCTAATTGTATATTTATAATCTTTAGCACTAAGTATTCCTGTTCCTGAAACTGCTATTGTTGCTCCTTTTTCTTCAATTTTTCCAATATTATCTAAATTAATTCCACCATCAACTTCTATTTCTGTACTTAAGCCAAGCTCTTCTATTTTTTTATTTGCTTTTTCTACCTTTTGCAAAGTTTCTTCTATAAATGTTTGTCCACCTTTTCCAGGTTCTACTGACATTATTAATAACATATTTATTTTAGGCAAAAACTCTTCTATTTCTTTAATTTTTGTACTAGGATTTATTGCTAACCCTACTTTTATTTCTTTATCTTTTATGTATTTAATATATTCTTCTACTTTTTCTTTATTTTCACAAGCTTCATAGTGGAAGCTTATAATATTAGGGTTAAAAATTGAATAACTATCCACATATTCTTTTATATTTTTTACCATTAAGTGTACATCCAATGGAGTTAGTGTAATTTGAGATAAATATTCCGCATATTTTCTCATAATAATTGATGTATCATTTGTAACAAATCTTCCATCCATTACATCTATATGAAAATAATCTGTCTTAGCTACTTCTAAATCATAAAATTTTTGTATTGATTCTTCTTCTTTAATGCTTAATACTGATGTTGATACTTCCATTTTTCCTCCACTAATATTTTTTATTATTTTTTATTTCTTCGTAAATTTTTTTGTAGTTTTCATATCTTGACATATTGATATTCCCATTTTTTACTTCTTGCTTAATTTGACACTCTGCCTCACTTTCATAAATATGACTACATCCTACATATTTGCATTTTTCTATGTATGGCAAAAATTCTTTAAATTCTTTATCCAAATTCTTATATTCAAGCTCATTAATGTCAAATGTTGAAAATCCTGGCGTATCTGCTATAAATGTATCTTTTTCTAATTCATATAAAGTAACTGCTGTTGTTGTATTTTTTCCTCTTTTGCTCTTATTACTAACTTCTCCTTCACTTGTAATATTTTTGCAAAATAGGGCATTTATAATACTAGACTTTCCTACACCAGAGTTCCCAGAAAATACGGTTATGTTATCTTTCAAGTATTTGCTTAAATTATTTATCCCTATACCATTTTTCGCCTGCATTTCTATTACAGGATAGTCTATTTTCTTATACATTTCTGCTAAATCTTTTATATTTGCTAAGTCAGTTTTATTTATTGCTATAACAACCTTTACTCCCAAATTTTCTGCAAAGGCAATTTGTTTATCTAATAGTAATATATCTGGCTTTGGCTCTTTACTTGAAACAACTAAAACTATTTGCGTAATATTTGCTATCTTTGGTCTTTTTATATAATTATGCCTTGGCAAAATTTCTGAAATTGCATTTTCAGAAATTTTTACCCTGTCTCCTACAACTGGCACAATCTCATTATTTCTTAGTTTTCCTCTTGCAATACAATTTATAACATTTTCTTTTTCATCTACTACTTTGTATTGGTTAGAAATAATTTGAACAATAATTCCTTCCATCATACTCCTTTATTAATCACTTTTTGTATCATTATCAAAAATAACATTTCTTCCATTTTCTGATTCGTCAAAATTAATTTTTCTTGTTCTTGTGTATGAAGAACCTACTTTTACTGTAATTTCATGTATACCTGTTCCTGTATATTCATATGCTGAAAAACTTGAATCTGTTACTTTTGCACTATTTTGAGTCTTTTCAACTCCATCTATTGATACTGTAACATTTACAGTACTTGGCACTTCTACTTCATTTGCTGAATTAGTTTTTCCATTATTGTTAGATTTATTTCCTGCAATTGATTTTACATCTACTACTATTTTTACAGTTTTATTTTCTTTTACTATTTTATTTACAACAATATCAATTTTTGTATTTTTAGCAACTTCTTTATTTGCATCTACACTTTGAGAAATTACTTTTCCATTTTCAGCGTTTTCGTCACTTTTATATGTTACATTTGCTGATAAGTTTGCATTTTTTAGAGTTGCTATTGCTGTTCCTTCATCCATTCCTAAAACCGTTGGTACTTTTACCTTTTCAATTCCAGAACTTACATAAACTTTTACTTTATCCCCTGATTTTACTAGTGTTCCTACTGGCGTTTCTTGTTTTATTATATATCCTGCTTCTACTGTATCACTATTTTGATTTACTTCCTCTAATGTTATTCCTATTTCTTTTGCAGTATTTCTTGCATCTTCGATTTTCATTCCTTCAAGTTTTACAAGTTCAGTTGTTTCAGGTCCTTTACTTATTCTTATCTTTATAGTTGTTCCTTCTTCAACTTTTCCATCCTCTGGCATAGGTTCTTGCGAAATAATTTTTCCAGCTTCTACTTCACTACTTGCTATTTCTTCAATTTCTAATTTTAGTTTTTTACTCTCTATCTCTTTTTCTGCTTCTTCTCTAGTTATTCCAACTAAATTTGGTATTTCTACTTTCTTTTTTATTCCTCCATCTATTGCAATCTTAGTAATTAAAAATACCACTACAAATAAAAGAATTAATCCTAAAATTATTACTGCAACTTTTGCTTTTGGATGTTCTGTAAAGAAACCTGTTTTTGTTTTAACTTCTGTCTTTTTATTTGGTATGCTCTCATCTTTTACTGCTTGCATTACTCTAGTGTAGCCACCATCTTTGTTTTCTATTATAACAAAGTCTCCTTCTGGATCTTTTAATGCTTTTCTTAAATCTCCTAACATTTCAGTAGCAGAATTGTATCTATTTATAGGGTCTTTTTGCATAGCTTTTACTACAATTTTATTTACTGCTGATGGTATTTCGTTATTTATATCTATTGGTTCTCTTGCATCTTCTTGCATATGTTTTAAAGCAACAGATACTGGTGTATCTGCATCAAATGGTACTTTTCCTGTAAGCATTTCATACATAACTACACCTAAAGAATATAAATCTGATTTAGCATCTGTAATTCCACCTTTTGCTTGTTCTGGTGAAAAATAATGAACTGAACCAATTGTTGTTCCAAATGCTGTAATTGTTGAATTTGAAACTGCCTTTGCTATTCCAAAGTCTGTTACTTTTGCTATTCCATCTTCTGTTATAATGATATTGTGTGGCTTTATATCTCTATGAATAATACCGTTTTTATGTGCAAGCTCTAATGCTGATGCAATTTGCATAGCTATATTTAATGACCATTTCCAAGATAGTACTCCTTCTGCATTTATTATCTCTTTTAAAGTTTTACCTTGTACTAACTCCATTACTATATAATAAAGGTTATTTTCTTCTTCATGTCCAACATCATAAATTGACACAATATTCGGATGTGATAAACTTGCTGCTGCTTGTGCCTCTGTATTAAATCTTTTTATAAATTCATTATCTGTTGTAAATTCATCTTTTAAAACTTTTACTGCAACTAATCTGTTTAGGACATGGTCTTTTGCTTTAAATACTGTTGCCATTCCTCCAAGTCCCACTTCTTCTAAAACTTCATACCTATTTCCTATTATCTTACCAATTAAATTCATAATCACATTCTCCTTACTTTATGATTACCGCTGTAATATTATCTAAGCCACCATTTTCATTTGCCTTTTTTATCAATTCTTCTGATGGATCTTTTAAATCACTTTTTAGTATAGTAAATATTTCTTCTTCTTTTACCATATTTGTTAGTCCATCTGTGCA
>USTA01000111.1 GCA_900557475.1 uncultured Clostridium sp.
CCCTCCATCTCTTCCTTTTATAGAAATCGTCGCACGCGAACAATTATATGTGGATTAAGCTTTATATTTTATTAATCAGCCCTCTAATCCTTCTTTATTTTAAAATTTCTTTTTTAAGAAAACCAATAGTTCTATAAAAATTGCATGTGACCACGCCAAACCAATTACCCATTTTTCATTTAAGTCACTATTGGACTGTTCTGCTAAAAATCCATGTTCATTTGCACTTTGCACGATAAAGTTCATACATTCATTTGCTCTTTTTGTATCTCCCACAGAATTAAAATATAATCCCATCCAGCCTGTTGCATTTATCCAAGGGTTATTTCCTCCAATATATCCATCATTTTGATATCTTAAATATCCTCCTGAGTATGTTCTAAGAGTCATATTTAATTGTTCTATTGTATTTTCCACAACTTTTTCTTTATGGTCAAATACTCTAAATGGGAATACTGAACCTAGTACACTTATATCTGCAAGTCCATCTTCTGTATTTCTTAACAAAATATTTTTTCTATCATCTACTAAATTTTCAAGTATATATTTTTTTGTTTCTCTCTTATATTCCTCTAATTTTTTCTTAGCTGAAATAATTGAATCTTGTTTTAATCTGTTTTTATCATAAGAGTCATTTACTTCTTCGTAAATTTTTATCATTGAATCAAATGCACAGTAAATTGCTGATAAAGAATATAAATGTATTCCCTCTGTATTTTCCCATAGGTCATATGACGGATGTTTATATATTGCATCTCTATTTTTGTAGTCATAATCTTTTTCAAGTTCCATACGAACTACATCCTCTTTTTCTTCTTTCCCTGTTATATAATCAATATACTTTTGTAAAAATTTAATAGAGGCTTCTAGCATCTTTAAATTATCTTTTAAAAATTTAGTATCTTTTTTTCCTTCTTTTTTTGACATTACTTCATAATGTCTATATGCACCATATACTACTATTGCAGTTTCGTCTATTTGATATCCCCAGCAAGGAGCAAGCCTTCCATCTGTGTAGAATCTTTGTTCCCACATTCCATTTTTGCTTTGAGTCTTTTTTAAGAAATTTTCATAAAACTTCTTTGTCATTCCATCAAATCCAATAAAGTCCAAAGCTTTATATACAAGTACTGCATCCCTTGGCCAGCAATAAGCATATCTTCCACTTTTATCTCTTTCCTCATCAACTTCCAAAGATGCACTTATACCACCTGTTTTTTCGTTTATTAATAATGGCATAAGTAATATAGTTCTTTTATAAATTTTTATTATTTTATCAATATAATCCGAGCCATCTGATTTTAACTTAAGTGTATCATGGTCTGTAACAAATTTTCGCCAATATTTTTCTACCTTTTCTATTTCTTTTTGTATATCCAGCCTGCGTACCTTATCTATCTCTTCTTCTACTTGTGCAATAGGAACTTCTCCACTTGCAATATAGATATACATACAAAAAGTTTTACTTTCTCCTGGTTTTAATACTCCCAAATCATAGCTTATAGCTGAATCTGCACTCATTCCTATATAGTCTTTATCATATATTACTCCTGAATTTATCGTACTATTTACATTATTTAGTTGATGACTAAGTAATTTTTCTCTTGAAAATGTTGCACAAGTATAATTATGACTATATTGCACTAATGCATCATTTGTAATTATTCCACCAGCTGTATTATTGTATGATGAAAATACTTTTGAATGCACCAAAAAGTTTAAATTCAAGTCAATATTATTTTCATTTTTAAAGACATATTTTTTTAGCAAAATTGTTTGATTTATCATTGCACAATCTGTTTGTTTAATTTTTAGTTTAAAATATGTATTTTCTATTTCAGTATTTAATACATTTGTATCTTCCTCATAATATTGATTATATTTATTATTAATATCATTATGTAGATAAATGATATTTGAATCATTTATTTTTATCCCTACATGGTAATAATCACAATATTGCATATAGTCTGGTGATGGATAATATATTCTAAGTAATTCTCCACACTTGCTATAACTTGCTATAACATCTTTATTTCCTATAAAAGCATCATTATAATATTTCTTTTTCATTGGCTTCTTCTCCCCTTATTTATTTTTCATTATATCTATAATTTGTTTTCTTAAGTCATTAACTCTATTGTTCAATTTTATCATATCCTCATCTGATGCTGCTGACATTCTTATATTATCTTTTAAACTATGTTTCATTTCCTCTATTTCGTCTTCTAAGGCTTGCATCTTTTCTATTATGTCTATTCTAGGTTGTTGTCTGCTTACTGTACTTATACAAGCTTGAACTTTATCTAGATTTTCATTTAATTCATATTTTTCTCCATACTTTGGAATTGTGACATTTATAAGTGCATTTGACTCTATTTTTTCTTTTAATTCTTCTTGTGAAGGAGGCTCTCCATGTACTAAGAAAATATGTTTTGGTCTTCTTACTCTAAAGGAATATACAAAATCTAAAAGTCCCTCTTGGTCTGCATGACCTGAATAACCTTCAATATATTCAATCCTTGCTTTTACCGCAAATTCTTCACCTAAGATTTTAACACGCTCATCTCCATCAACAATTCTTCTTCCAAGAGTTCCAGGTGCTTGATATCCCACAAATAGAATTGTACTATTAGGGTTCCAAATATTGTGTTTCAAATGATGTTTTATTCTTCCCACGTCACACATTCCGCTTGCTGAAATTATAATACATGGCTCATTAGATTCGTTTAAAGCTTTTGATTCCTCAACACTTTTAGTAAATGTTAATCCTGGAAACTCTAGTGGATTATCTCCTCTTTTTATAAATTCTTGCACTTCTGGTTTAAACAAATTCATGTTTTTCTTAAATACTTCTGTTGCTGAAATTGCTAGTGGGCTATCTACATATACTTTTGCTTTCATAAGTTTTTCATATTCTTTTACAAACTTTTCATCATTTCTTTTTAAGTCTTTAATTTTATCTAATTCATATAATATTTCTTGTGTTCTTCCAACTGCAAATGATGGAATTACAACGGTTCCTCCATTATCCAATGTTTCTGATACAATGTCTAAAAACATTGATGCTTTTTCTTCATTTTTCATATGAAGCCTATTTCCATAAGTGGATTCCATTATTAAATAATCTGCACTATCTATCATTGTAGGACTAGAAAGAAGTGGAATATCATTATTTCCCAAGTCTCCACTAAATACTACCTTTTTAGTCTCTCCATTTTCCGTAACCCATACCTCTATTATGCTAGACCCTAGCATATGTCCTGCATCATTGAACCTAACTGATATTTCTGGACATATCTCTACAATTTCGTCATACATAACTGGATGAAATATTTTCATACAATCTACTGCATCTTGATAGGTGTATAATGGCTCTAATAATTTTTTTCCATTTCTTTTACGCTTCTTGTTCTTATTTTCATTTTCTGTTTCTTGAATATGTCCACTATCTGGTAGCATTATATTACATAAATCACAAGTTGCTTTTGTTGCATAAACAGGAGCTCTATATCCTTCTTTATATAGCTTTGGAATTCTTCCTGAGTGATCAATATGTGCATGTGTAAGTAGCATAAAATCTATGCTAGATATGTCATATGCAAATGGTTCATCATTCATAAGTTCTTCTTCATATTTTCCTTGATAAAGCCCACAGTCCACTAAAAACTTTTTTCCTGCCGCTTCTACCAAATAGTTTGAACCAGTTACCATCTCTGTGGCACCTAAAAATGTTATTTTCATTTACTTCTTCCTTTCTATTTTTTCTTAAGTATTTTCCAATATTCTAAAAGTTATTTTTTTATTTGTCTAATAGTTCTTAAAAAATTTTTACTTTTTTTGTTTTTCTTAACTTTACATTGCTTCCCTCTGGAAGTAATACAAAATTAGTTGAATCTAATACTGTGTTATCATATATTTCTGATTTTAGTTTTCCATCTTCTACTCTTAACTTT